>JBMDWS010000316.1:0-2648 GCA_048594695.1 Truepera sp.
TCGCGCCGCCTTCGCGGGCCGCACGGGAGGTTTCCCGCGCCGTCTGCCGCGCCCGCTCGTACCCGGCACGGTCCACCGTGACGCCGCGCTCCTCGGCCATTTCCTCGGTCAGCGAGAGGGGGAAGCCGTAGGTCTGCCACAGGTCGAAGGCCACGTCGCCGGGGAGTTCTTTACCCTCCAGGCCGCCGAGTAGCTGCGACACCCGCAGGATGCCGCTCTCCAAGGTCCGCAAAAACTGAGACTCTTCGGCCTCCAAAATCCCCTCGATGCGGGCCTGCGCGTCCCGGACTTCGGGGTAGGCGTCGCCCATCGACTCGACCACGCCCGCGACGAGCTTGTGCAGCACGGGCTCGCGCAGGCCGAGCAGGTAGGCCTGTCGGCTCGCCCGGCGAATCAGCATCTTGATGACGTAGCCCGCACCGTCGTTGGCGGGCAGGATGCCGTCACTGATGCACATGCTGACCGAACGCACGTGGTCGGCGATGATGCGGTGCGAGATGCTTTTGTCGTCCTCGTATGGGACGCTAGAGAGTTCGACGAGGCGGCGGATGGTCGGGCCAAAGAGTTCGGTGCCGTAGGCGTCCTTTGCACCCGACATGACGGTGGCGAGACGCTCGAAGCCCATGCCGGTGTCGATGTTTTGCTGCGGCAAGGGCGTCAGCACACCGCCCTCGAGGTCGAACTGGGTGAAGACAAGGTTCCAGATCTCCATGTAGCGGTCGCCCGAGCCGGTGTTGGGGCCGGTTTCGTCGGGTGAGCCGTACTCGGGGCCACGGTCGTAAAAGATCTCCGAGCAGGGTCCACACGGCCCGCTGCGCTCGTCCTTGATGGCGTTGGCGGGCCAGAAGTTCTCGCCTTCACCAAAGCGCGAGAGGCGTTCGGGCGGGATGCCGACCTCGTTGAGCCAGATGTCGTACGCCTCATCGTCGTCGGTAAAGACTGTCGGGTAGAGACGCTCAGGCTCGAGCCCCAGCCACTCAGGCGAGGTCAAAAATTCCCAGGCCCAGGTGATCGCCTCGCGCTTGAAGTAGTCGCCGAACGAGAAGTTGCCGAGCATTTCGAAGAAGGTGTGGTGCCGCCGGGTGCGCCCGACGTTTTCGATGTCCGAGTCCTTACCGCCCGCCCGCATGCACTTTTGCGACGTAACGACGCGGGGCCAGACGCCCTCGACGCCTGGGAACCTCGGCGTCGCGCCCTGAAAGTAGGGTTTGAACTGCTGCATCCCGGCGACGTTGAACATCAAACCGGGGTCGTCGCTTTTGAGAGACGCCGACGGGTAAACAAGGTGGGTTTTGGAGCGAAAGAACTCGAGGTAGAGCCGTCTCGAGTCGTTGGCGGTGAGTCGCTTGTGCACGGTGGCCTCCTGCTTCACTAGCAGTCGATTATACAGGCGCTATGCGCCACCGGCGGGTAAGCAGTCGGGGACGTGACCCCCAAAACGTCGCATATCAGGTGGCTTCCAAGGTTAGTTCCGAGGTTACATGTTCACAGTTCGTTTTCGGGTTTGTCTTTGGGCTCTTCTTTTGACGCCTCGCTGACGTCATCACGGACGAAGAGCGAAACATTTCGTTTGCACCATGGGGTTTGTGGATCGAGCCGCTTCGCTTCATCCTCGAGGTCCCCGATGACCCGCAGGTCGCGCACGTTCTTTTGTACAGCGGTCGCTGCAAATAGACTCAGTGCATACGCCATACCGTAAAACCCTCTTTCGGCCAGCGTAAAGGTCGAGTTCCACAGGCCGATCGCCATAAGCGCCAGCGCGGTCACGACCGCAACCCAGGCGAGCCCGTAGTAGATGTCGGTGACGGGGACGCCTTCCTGGCGGTCCCTTACAGTTTTCTGGAGCGAAACGACGCTGAAAAGGCCATAGAGAATGAGGATGAAGTAGTAGCCCTTTTCGCCGAGGCCAATCGAAGCGTTGATAAGGCCGATACAGTAGGACGCCGCGCCTAAAAAGAGCGCCGCCTAGGACGCGCCGATAAAGGCGCCTGTGGGTTTGGGTAATGAAGCTGCCATTGCCGACAGTCTAGAGGATGCCCGCATAGGTAGGATGAAGTTTCCTATACTTGGTAAGTTAGACTGTGGACTACATCGGCTACTTGCGTGCTCTGGTCGGCACAAACCTTGTCATCATGGTCACGGCGGGCGTGGTGATCTTTAATGACGCGGGCGAGCTGCTGCTGCAGCACCGCAGCGACGGGGGTGGTTGGGGGCTCATCGGAGGCTTTATGGAGCTGGGGGAAACCATAGAGGCGGCGGCTCGCCGTGAAGTCCTCGAGGAAACAGGTCTCACGGTCGGTGCGCTAGGGCTCTTCGGCGTGTTCGACGACCCGGACCTCGTTCACACCTACCCGAACGGGGATAGGGCGCAGATCGTTACGGTGACGTACTTGACAAACGGTGTGACGGGCACGCTGCAACCGGACGCCGAGAGCCTCGAGCTCCGTTACTTTCCCCTGAGCGCGTTGCCGAAACCCCTTTTCGCGCCCAACGCGCCGATTTTTGCGGCGATTCGTGCGCAGTTTACGGCCTCGCAGCCAAAAACCCCGTAAGCTGATGGTCATGGCGCTCAGGCTCGAGCTGTTCGTGACCGATGTTCAAAAGTCGTTGGCGTTTTACCGCGATATCCTGAACTTCTCGGTTGTGGG
>JBMDWS010000317.1:0-2665 GCA_048594695.1 Truepera sp.
CCGAGCGCGATGAGGTAATCGAGGCGGGCGACCTCCGCCGAAAGCGTTTCGTAGAGGAGCCGGAACAGCAGGGGAATCGGCGCGGTCCGGGTGCCGTCCGGGATGATGACGAGCACGCGTTTTTCACGGTACAGGGCGGGCTCGAGCGCCCCCTGCAAGATCTCGCGCACCTGCGCCTCGCCGAGCGTTTCCTCCGTGCTGCCCCAGCCCCCGAGCAGGCCCGTCATAGCAGCTCCGTGATGGGCAGGACGCTCATATCCCGCCGAAGGCCGAATAGCCCCCATCGACCGGCACCACGACCCCGGTTACGAAGCGCGACGCATCGCTCGCCAGCCACACAACTGTCCCGACGAGTTCCTCGGCTTCACCAAAACGCCCGAGTGGGGTGTGGTCGATAATGAGCTGCCCCCGCTCGGTCAGGCTGCCGTCTGGGTTGAGCAGCAGATCGTGGTTCTGTTCACCGATAAAAAAGCCCGGCGCGACAGCGTTGACCCGTACCCCCGGTCCGTAGCGGCGGGCAAACTCGACAGCCAGCCAGCGCGTCAGGTTGTCGACAGCGGCCTTGGCTGCGGCGTAGCCCACCACACGTGTGAGGGGCCGTAGGGCCGCCATCGAGGAGACGTTGATGACCGAGCCCTGCCCCGCGTCACACATGACCGCACCGAAAACTTGCGTCGGCAATACCGTACCAAGAAGATTGAGGTCGACGACTTGCCGCAGGGCGACAGGCTCGAGGTCGAAAAAGCTCGTCTCGCCCACGACCGTCGCTGACGGCTGATTGCCCCCGGCAGCGTTCACGAGGATGTCTAGCCGCCCCCACGCCGCCAGAACCTCGTCGCGGCAACGCGCGAGCGCGTCCCTATCGAGTACGTCAGCGTTGAGAGGTAGCGCCCCCAGCCCTTCTTCCCGAAGGCTCTCGGCTAGCGCCTCGGCACAGGCGCTCCGGCGTCCCAAAATTCCGACCCGCGCACCCGCACGAGCCAGCCCCGACGCCAGCGCCCCTCCGAGAACCCCTGTGCCCCCCGTAACGACGGCGACGCGTCCGGTCAGATCGAAGGGCGTCACAAGAAAGCTGATTTTTCAGTGCGAGCCGTATATAGAAGCATGGTGTCTCCTAGAATACGCCCAAACGCACAGTGTGTTTATTACAGGGCATTCAGATGACAGGGCGTTCAGGTTTTAGAATCGGCGTTCTGGCAGGTTGCCCAAGCACCTCAGCGCCCACTGCACCGGAGGTTGGGGCCAGAGCGTCCTAGAAAGAGACGTTGAACCCCGCCCGTACACGCACGTCCACGTAGCTTCCGCTGCCGCTGGTGTAGTACCAGTAGGTCGGCAAGACCTCGGCAAAAAGGCCATACACTTCGGCCCCCGCCACAGCTCGAGCTTGCAGGGCACTCGAGGCGTAGAGCTGCCCCACCCCCCCACCGATCCCGGCGTACCCTTTGACGCCCAGAAGCCCGAGCGAAAGGAGCACGTCGCCCGCGAGCTCTGTCATCTGGTAGTTCGATGCGTCGGCTAACGGTGCGCTGAGGCCCAGGTCCGGGTAGACGCTGAGCTCCGCGGTACCACGAACCCCAAAGAGGCCGAGCAGGTTATAGACGCCCGCCTGCGCGCCCAGAGACGCGATCACGGGCGAGCCGTCACTTTTGAAAAGTCCCGTCCCCGACCCAAAAACGCCCACAAAAGGCTGTGCCGCAGCCGTCGTCAGGAGTAAAACCAGGAGCAGCGCGAAAGCAAGTTTTTTCATCATCAACCTCCCAAACCTATCCCTATGCTACGCGCACCGCAGTTTTCGGGGCGTACATAACGCGCAGACGCGGGTAGATCGCACGCACCACATCCCAGACAGCTTTCTTGGACACCCCTTCGTGGAACCATAGGGCATGGCGGCATCCTCTTGAAGCTTCGCTATCTCGGCTACGTCGGTCAGAACCTGACGCTCGGCGAAACGACGGGCCGTACCTTCCGACTCGCTAACCTGACCGAGGCTCACGCCCTCGAGGTCAGCCTAAACAACCTCACGGCACTCCGGCGCATCCTCGAGTGGAACGTCGCGCACGGGATTCGCTTTTTTCGAGTGGCCTCGAGCGTCATCCCGTTCGCCTCGCACCCGGCCTTTACGCTCGACTGGCAGGCGGCGCTAGGTGACACGCTCGCGGACATTCGGGCCTACGTCGCGCGTCATGACCTGCGGCTCTCCATGCATCCGGGCCAGTACACCGTCCTGAACTCACCCGATGAGGCAATCGTGGCGCGGGCGGTCGACGAGCTCGAGTTCCACGCCCAGTTTCTGGAGGCCGTGGCCCCGGAAAACGGCACCATGACGCTGCACGTCGGCGGGCTTTACGGCGACAAGGACGTTGCCCTGAAGCGCTTTGGCGACAACTTTGCTCGCCTCTCCCCGGCGGCGCGGGCGCGGCTCACGCTCGAGAACGACGACAAGATCTACACGATTCGAGATGTGCTGGGTCTCTGTGAAGGGCTGGGAGTTCCCGCGATCTTCGACATCTTCCACCACACCTGCCACCCCGGCCCCGTGGACTGGCGCGAAGGGCTGCCCGACCTGCTGGAACGAGTGGTTCGCACCTGGGGGGACCGGGTGCCGAAGCTGCACCTCTCCTCGGCGCGGGAACCGGGCAAGACCGCCCACGCCGACAGCATCCGG
>JBMDWS010000318.1:0-3821 GCA_048594695.1 Truepera sp.
GCTTACAGTTTCGTCGTGACGTTCGGCGTGATCAGCGGCAGCCCGCTCTACTGGGAGCTTGCGACGCTCATTCTGATCATGCTTCTGGGGCACTGGCTCGAGATGGCCTCGGTTCAGGGGGCGAGCCGGGCGCTCGAGAACCTCGCAGCGCTGGTGCCGTCGACAGCGCATAAGCTCATCGGGACCCGCACCGAGGAGGTCGCAGTCGCCGATCTTACGGAGGGCGACGCCATTCTCGTTCGACCGGGCGAGCAAGTCGCTGTGGACGGCATCGTGAGAGACGGGGCCTCGAGCGTCAACGAAGCCTTTCTCACGGGCGAGTCGCGGCCCGTTCGCAAAGCGCCGGGGGATGAGGTCGTTGCCGGGTCGGTCAACGGGGAGGGTGCCCTGACATTGGCGGTCGCGCGCACCGGGGAGCGGACCACCCTGAGCCAGATTCAGCGCCTCGTCGCCGACGCGCAGGCCTCGAGGAGCCGCTTTCAGAACCTCGCGGACCGGGCGGCGGCCCTCCTGGCTTACATTGCGCTGGGTGCCGGGACGCTGACCCTTATCGTCTGGCTCGTCCTGGGCTTTCCTTTCGACTTTGCCCTGACCCGCACGGTCACGGTGCTGGTGATGGCCTGCCCGCATGCGCTGGGGTTAGCGATTCCGCTGGTCATCGTTAACGCCACGGCGCTGAGCGCGAAGCGCGGCATCCTGGTGCGTAACCGCGAGGCGTTCGAGCGGGCGCGGGACATCCGTGTCGTCGCCTTCGACAAGACCGGGACGCTCACCGAGGGCAAGTTCGGCGTGCGGGGCGTCACCACCCGCGGCATCTCCGAAGCGGAAGCCCTGACGCTCGCGGGGGCGCTCGAGAGTCGCAGTGAGCACCCGCTGGGAGCGGCGATCGTTCGGGCGCGTGATGATCAGGGCCTGGGTAGCGCGGCTGTGCAAGACTTCGAGGTCGTGGCGGGACAGGGTGTTGCGGGGACTGTAGGGGGTGAACACTACCGGATCGGGCGGCCCGAGTGGGTGGGGGAGCAGAGGCTCGAGCTGCCCGCAGACCTTGCCCACAGCCTTACCGAGGCCGAAATGCGTGGTGAAAGTGTAATTGTCCTTATGAATAATCGCAGTGTACTCGCGCTGTTCGCCCTCGCCGACCGGATTCGCCCGAACGCCCGGGAGGCGGTTTCCCGACTGAAGGCAACGGGTGTCGAGCCGATCATGATCACCGGTGACGCCGAGGCAGTGGCGCGGACTGTGGCCGGAGAACTCGGGATTTCGCGTTACTATGCCCGCGTCCTGCCACAAGACAAGGCGAGTCTGGTCCGCGACCTCAAGAACGGGCGCCGCGCCGCTTTCGTTGGAGACGGCATCAACGATGCGCCCGCCTTGCTCGAGGCCGATCTCGGGGTTGCCATCGGTGCGGGGACCAATGTGGCGATCGAATCGGCGGACCTGGTGCTGATCGAAGATGACCCACTCGGTGTGGCACGTGCGCTCGAGCTGTCCCGGGCGACCTACCGCAAGATGCAGCAAAACCTCTTCTGGGCGACGGGCTACAACGCCGTGGCGCTGCCCCTTGCGGCGGGCGTGGCCTATGCCGGGGGGGTTCTCCTATCGCCCGCTGTCGGCGCTGTTTTTATGAGCGCCTCGACCATCATCGTGGCGCTGAACGCCCTGCTGCTGCGCCGGACGAGGCTAGCCTGATGGAAAGAGTTCGGTCGACACTATCTTTATCTGGGTTGTTTGCGCCGTTCCGAGTGGCGGGACGAAAGGGAAAGGGTTGAAGGATGGCTGAACCAGCTTTGGAAACCAGACAGCTCGACATGGGCGTTCAGGGGATGACCTGTGCCTCGTGCGT
Source organism: Truepera sp. (assembly GCA_048594695.1). GTDB lineage: Bacteria > Deinococcota > Deinococci > Deinococcales > Trueperaceae > Truepera. The sequence goes on from JBMDWS010000318.1 coordinate 1,844, forward strand.
GAGCCGCGTCGAGCGCAGCCTCAAGGGACTTAGCGGGGTCGAGGACGCGGTAGTCAACCTCGCGACCGAGCGGGCGCGTGTCACCTACGACCCGGCGCGGGTGAGCGTCCCGGCCATGCTTCAGGCTGTCGAGGCCCGTGGCTATACGCCGGTAACGTCTCAAACGACCCTCAGTGTCGAGGGGATGACCTGTGCGGCGTGTGTGGGCCGTGTCGAGCGTGCACTACAAAAAACGCCGGGTGTGCTGGAGGCTGTCGTCAATCTGGCGACTGAACGGGCACGCGTGATGTACCTGCCGAACGCGGTGAGCCCTGCGGCCTTAGGGGCGGCTGTCCGCAAGGCGGGGTACGGGGTGCGCGATGAAGGCGACGCCCAGAGCCGCACCGACGCCGAGCAGGACGCCCGCGAGGCCGAACGCTTGGAGCTGCGCTCGAGCCTCACGGTCGCGACCATCTTTACAGCGCCGCTGCTCCTTTTCGTCATGCTGCCCATGCTGATTCCGGCCCTGGAAGCGCGTCTCATGACGCTGCTGCCGATGCAGACGGTCTTTTACCTGTCGTTTATTCTGGCAACCGTGGTGCAGTTCGGCCCCGGTCTGCGCTTTTTGCGTTCGGGCTGGTCGGCGCTGCGGCACGGCTCACCAGACATGAACGCGCTGGTGCTGCTTGGGACCATGGCGGCCTACCTCTACTCGGTGGTGGCGACCTTCTTCCCGCACCTGTTACCCGTGGGCACGCGGCACGTCTACTTCGAGGCGTCGGCGGCGATCATCACGCTCATCTTGCTGGGCAAGTACCTCGAGGCCCTTGCCAAGGGGCGCACGGGTGAAGCGATCAAAAAGCTCATGGGCCTGCAGCCGAAGACGGCCCGCCTCGAGCGGAACGGGGTGGTGCTCGAGGTGCCCCTAGGCGACGTGGTGCCCGGTGACGTGGTGCACGTGCGTCCGGGCGAAAAGATCCCGGTCGACGGGCGCGTCGTTTCCGGTTCGTCGTACGTCGATGCGTCGATGATTACCGGTGAAGCGGTTCCGGTTCACAAGGGCGAAGGCGACGAGGTGGTGGGCGGCACTCTCAACAAGACGGGCGCGTTCCGCTTTGTCGCCACGAACGTCGGGGCGGACACGGTGCTGGCGCAGATCATCCGGATGGTCGAGGACGCGCAGGGCTCGAAGGTGCCGATTCAGGCGCTGGCCGACAGGGTCGTGGGCGTGTTCGTGCCGGTGGTCATGGGCGTCGCGCTCCTCACGTTTGGGCTGTGGCTCGCGTTCGGGCCGTCTCCCGCGCTCTCCTTTGCTCTGGTCAATGCCGTCGCGGTCCTGATCATCGCCTGCCCCTGCGCGATGGGTTTGGCGACGCCAACCTCGATCATGGTCGGGACGGGCAAAGGGGCTGAACTCGGCGTCCTGTTTCGCAGTGGCGCGGCGCTGCAGCATTTGCAGGAGACGAGCGTCATCGCCTTCGACAAGACGGGCACCCTGACGAAGGGGCAGCCCGAACTCACCGACTTCGACGTGCTGCCCGGCTTCGAACGCCGCGAGCTGCTGGCCCTGATCGCCGGGGCTGAAGGGCAGTCGGAGCACCCTATCGCTGAGGCTCTCGTGCGGGCGGCAAAGGGGGAGGGGCTCGAGCCTCCCCCCGTAGACGCCTTCGAGGCGGTGCCGGGCTACGGCATCGAGGCACGGGTCGCGGGTCGGCAGGTTCAGGTTGGAGCTGAGCGGTTGATGACCCGTCTCGGGCTCGATACGGCCCCGTTCGCCGAGGTCACGGCGCGGCTCGCCGATGAGGGCAAGTCGCCGCTCTACGCGGCGGTCGATGGGCGGCTCGCGGCGGTCGTGGCGGTCGCGGACCCCGTCAAGGAATCAGCCTCCGCCTCGGTCGCGGCGCTGCACCGGCTCGGGCTGCGTGTGGCGATGATTACCGGCGACCACCGCCGCACCGCCGAGGGAATTTCCCGGAGTCTCGGGATTGATGAAGTTCTC
>JBMDWS010000319.1:0-3265 GCA_048594695.1 Truepera sp.
ATCGCGGGCTTGTCGTTCGGCGGCGAGCTCTATGACGAGGCTCGTCTGGGTATCATCTGCGGCTCCCTCATATCCGCGGGTTTAGGTACCGCCTTGCTCGCCCTTCGGAGGCGTTCATGAACGCGCTCCAGAGGTTACTTAGTGGCGAAAGTGCTTTCGTGACACCGGAGAGTGCCCTCGAAGACCTGAAGGCCGAAGACGCGCGGAGGCACCCCTGCAGCGCGCCTCACAGCCTTTACGAGGAGTTATGGCATATCGACTTCTGGCAGCACTGGACACTCGCTATCGTGAAGGACCAGGAGGTGACCCCGCCGCTGCGCGCCTCGGACGGGTGGCCCAAAGACAACGAGACGTTCACCGCCGAAGCGTGGGCGGAGCTCAACGAGCGCTTTCTGCGTGAGTTGGGGGAGGTCACAGTGCTTGCGGGCTCGAGCAAGCTAGACAAGCGTTCGGGTGATGAGACACTACGGGAGCGTATCGAGACCATCGCCGGGCATAACGCCTATCACCTCGGGCGGATGGTACTGCTGCGGCAGTTGCTTCACCTCTGGCCACCGCCCTCAGGCGGCGACACTTGGTGAAATGAAGAGAAGCCACGGCCCGTCCATCCTGGACAAAAGTGCATTCCGGTCGTAATGATAGGGTCCCTTATGCCTCCCGACGCCCTCTTCACGCTTGTTCTCGTGCTGCTAATGCTCGTGGCTATGGCAGTAACACGCATCGGCCCCGATCTGATTTTCGTCGCCGGACTGACGGTACTACTCGTAAGCGGCATCCTCACGCCCACCGAAGCGCTCTCGGGCTTCAGCAACCCGGCCGTCATGACGGTAGGCGTCCTGTTCGTAGTCGTAGCGGGATTGCGTGATACCGGCGGGATTCGCTGGATCGCCCAGCACCTATTGGGCCGCCCACGCTCGCTTGCTGCAGCACAGTTCCGTCTAATGATGCCGGTGACTTTTCTTAGCGCCTTTTTGAACAATACCCCGGTCGTCGCAATGTTGGTCCCTGCGGTGAGCGAGTGGGCCAAGAAGCTCAACTTCGCCCCTTCCAAACTCATGATTCCCCTCTCCTACGCTTCGATCTTCGGAGGCATGTGTACCCTTATAGGGACAAGCACGAACTTGGTCGTCAACGGCCTACTGGTCCAAGCGAACGGCGGTTCAGGCTTCGGCATGTTTGAACTCGCCTGGATTGGCGTGCCCGCGACGATCCTCGGTGCCGGGTACCTGATGACGCTGGGACGCTGGCTCTTGCCCGATCGCAGTGAACTGAAAGAACCCTTCAAAAATCCAAGAGAGTACACCCTGGAGATGACCGTCGATCCTTCTGGACCGTTGGTGGGGAAAAGCGTCGAAGAAGCGGGTTTAAGGCAACTGGCAGACATGTACCTCGCTGAGATCGACCGCCAAGGGCAGTCTGTTACAGCCGTCTCCCCAGACGAGCGGCTGCAGGGCGAGGACCGACTCATTTTTGTCGGGGTAATCGACGCAGCTGTAGACCTCCACCGCACCCGCGGCCTGCTACCTGCGACCCAGCAGGTATTTAAGCTCGAAGGAGCACGGACCCAGCGCGGCCTGATCGAAGCAGTCGTAAGTTCTAGCCATCCGCTGGTGGGGCGGAGCATACGCGACGGCCAATTTCGCAACCGTTACAGCGCTGTGGTGCTCGCCGTAGCGCGCCACGGTGAAAGGATTCGTGGCAAGGTCGGCGACATCGTTCTCCGTGCCGGGGATACGCTCCTACTAGAGGCGCGACCGGCATTCGTGCACCAGCAGCGCAACTCTCGTGACTTTTATCTGGTCAGTACGGTACAAGATTCTTCACCGTTAAACCACGAGCGGGCACTCCTCGCTTTCGCCATCCTGGGCGCGATGGTCGGCACGGTCGCGTTCGGGCTGCTGAGTATGCTCGAGGCAGGACTGCTGGCCGCCGGCCTTATGCTCCTGGGTCGCTGCACGAGTGGAGCTAACGCGCGGCGCAGTATCGACTGGCAACTCCTAAGCGTTATTGGTGCGGCCTTGGGTGTAGGAGGGGCTCTGGAAAAGACAGGGGCCGCCGCGTGGCTGGCCCAGGCCTTAACGAGCCTGGCCGGGTCCAACTTATGGCTGAACTTGATTCTGATCTACCTGGTTACAAGCCTGTTCACAGAACTGATTACCAACAATGCTGCTGCGGTCCTGGTATTTCCTATTGCTCTGGCAACAGCTGAAACGCTAGGAGTGAGTATGATGCCGTTCGTGGTTGCGGTAACCGTAGCCGCCTCCGCAAGTTTTGCCACGCCCATCGGTTATCAAACCAACCTGATGGTGTACGGCCCCGGGGGATACCGCTTCGCAGACTACCTGAGGCTCGGGGTACCACTCAGCCTGCTCCTGGCGCTTCTGTCTTCCATCCTCATCCCGCTCGTCTGGCGCTACTAGCAGCCATCTCAAAACTAGAGGTCTAGGAGAAGCCGAAACTGCGGTATGGAACTCACCGATGAGTAGTGGACAGTGCTAGAGCCGTTGATTCCCAAAGGATCACGATGAGAAGATGGCAAACGACGACTCAGACGTGACGCAAGAGAAGTGCTCGAAGGGATTTGCTGGATCCTGCGGACTGGAGCACAGTGGGCTGATCTGCCTGCGAGATATCCGCCGTATCAGACCTGCTGTAGACGCTTTCAGAAATGGGTTGGAGATGGCTTATTGCAGCGGGTGCTTGAAGCGTTAGCAAGGAGCATGAAGATAAGGGGACACTTAGACCTTTCGGAGTGCTTCATTGACGGTGGCGGGACTCTTGTTGTGGCTGAAAAGGGGCCGGAAATCGGTAAAACTAAGCGGGGTAAGGGTAGCAAAGTCATGACAGTATCGGAGTACGAAGTTGAAACGAAGCGTACGCTTTTGGTACTTGTCTCGTCTTATACCTTGACGCTGCTAGCCCGCATGAAGTCACGCTGGTACACGAAAATCTCTCGTCTCGACACATCCAGGGCAAACCTGAAAAGCTGATCGGTGATAAGGCTTACGACAGCGACCTGTTTGATGATGCGCTAGCTGAACAAGGCGTCGAAATGATTGTGCCTCACCGGACAAACCGTAAGAAGCCTAAGACACAAGATGGTCGGAAGCTCAGGCACTACAGACAACATCGGAAAATCGAGCGACTGTTCGCTCATCCATTCAACTCCCGCCACCTGGTCGTTCGCTACGAGTTCTATCCTCAAAACTTCCTCGCCTTCCTCCAACTCGGCTGCATCAAATTACTTCTTAGGCGTTTTTGAGAT
>JBMDWS010000032.1:0-7450 GCA_048594695.1 Truepera sp.
GCGAAATGCCCGTGTGAGGGGCGACGCCAGTTCCAGCAACCAGGCATAGACCCGTATGAAGCGCGCCTATCAGTTAAGCACACAAAACAAACGGTGGCGAATAAATACAACACTTGACAGCATAATTTTGCATGTATTACCTTGTAAAACGAATTCACTATGCAAAACAGCTTATCAGAACTCACCCTCGAGAAGCCCCAGAGCCAGTACGTCATCACCTCGGCGTACCGAACGCTCGAGATCCTCCGCGCCTTTAGTACGCCGCCACACCGGTTTTCACTCGCCGAGCTGCTGAATCTACTCCAGCTCGACAAGGGGCAGACCTACCGCTCTCTCAAGACGCTCGAGGAGGCGGGCTTTCTCCGGTCCGGCGACGACGGTCGGTTTTTTCTCACACCCCTTTTGACCGTCCTGGGACAAGCGGCTCTAGGTGAAGGTCCGACGACGCTAGCGGACGTTGCTGCACCGATTCTTGCCCGGCTCTCGGCTGAAACCGGGGAAACAGCGCACCTGTTTGCACGCGTGGGCGACCGTGCTGTCTGCATCGGGATCCGCGAAAGCACCCAGCCGATTCGCCTGAGCGCGGCCCTGGGAATGTCGGCACCGCTTCACGCGGGCGCGTCGCCCAAAGCTATTCTCGCTCACCTGCCGCCCCACGAGCGCCGCGAGATCTTGAATGCTCTGGCGACCTATCCGAAATATACCGACCAAACCCTGCTCGACGCGGGGTTGCTCGAGGCCGAGCTGAACCGCACCGTTCAGCGTGGCTACGCCATAAGCGACGAAGATGTGGACGCCGGGGCACGCGGGGTGGGCGCAGCGATCTTCGATATCACCGGGCAGGTCGTCGGCGCGGTCAGCGTGGGCGGGCCCTCGTTCCGCGTCGGCGACACGCAGCTGGAAATCTTTAGCAAGCTCATCGTGCGGGGTACCCAGACGATTTCACGGAGTCTGGGGTATAGCGAGTGAGAAAAGGGAGACAAGGATGAAACGAAGAAGATTAGGGATCGCGCTGCTTCTAGGGGCTGTCTTTTTGGGCGTGGCAGCCGCACAGGATTACAATCCGGACGGCACGTTGACCCTGGCAACCAACGCCGACCCGACGCTTAACCCCTGGACGCCCGGGGCGGTTGTCGAATCGAACCTCATCAACACCCTGATCTTCGATCAGCTCGTACGCTACAGCAAAGAGGACCTGACGCCTGCGCCCGGTCTTGCCGAGAGCTGGGAAGCCGCTGAGGACGGCCTCTCCTGGACCTTTACGCTGCGCGACGACGTGACCTGGCAAGACGGTGAGCCCTTTACGGCCGACGATGTGGCCTTCACGTTCAATGACGTCGTGCTCGTCGACGACTTTGCGGCAAATAACGCCAGTTCGTTCGGGCCGCTCGAGCGCGTCGAGGTCATCGATCCGACGACGGTCAGGTTCGTCCTCAGCGAGCCCTTCTCCTCGCTGCCTTACTACCTCGCGTATTACGCTGGGATCCTGCCCGAGCACGTCTTGGGTAACGCTGAAAACCCGCTGAGCGTGGCGTCTTTCAACAAGCAGACCCCCGTCGGGACAGGAGCTTTCAAGGTTGCCGAGTTCGTATCCGGCTCTTACGTGCGGCTCGAGCGCAACCCCGACTACTGGGGCGGCGAACCGAAAGTCGCAGAGATCGTTTTCAGCATCGTTCCCGACCCCAACACGCAACTCGCCCAGATTCTGGCAGGCGAACTCGACATGGTGACGGTGAGTAACCCGGCGCTCCTGGCAGGCGTCCAGAACAATCCGGACCTTGAAGTGCTCGAGCAGAGCCAGAACGTCTACTACTTCGTGGTGCTCAACCAGAACGACCCCCGCTTCCAGGACGTGCGCGTGCGGCAGGCGCTGCTCTACGCCATCGACCGCCCTGCGATTATCGAGTCGGTCCTCAAAGGCTACGGTGAGGTTGCAACCGGTCCTATCGCACCCCTGCAGCAAGCCCTCTACGACGCCGATGTACCGAACTATCCCTTCGACCCCGAAAAGGCCAAAGCGCTTCTGGCAGAGGCGGGCTGGACGCCAGGGCCGGACGGCGTGCTGACCAAGGACGGCGAGCCCCTCACCATCGCCATGCCCACCGGACAGTTCGGTTCGCTGGTTCCGGCATCGCTTTTAGTCCAGCAGTACTGGAAAGCCATCGGGGTCAACGTCGACGTGCAGGTGCTCGAGTGGAATGCCTATATCCAGCAGATGTTCGTCAACCGGCAGTACGAAGCGACCCTGGCCTGGTGGAGCACCCCTCCGACACCCGACGTCACGCCTTATTACGCGTCCTCAGCCGCCGACGCGGGGCAAAATATCCCCAACTACAAGAGCGACGAACTCGATGCCATCATGGCCAAGGGTCGGGCCGCCACCACCGAAGCGGAGCAGGTCGAAGTCTACAGCCAGATGCAGGAATACCTCGCCGAAGAGTTGCCGTACCTCTACCTCTGGTACCCGGACACGATCACGGTGCGCAACGTCCGCGTCGGTGGAATGCTCGACTCGAACAACCCTGCCGCCTTCCAGTACGCCGCCGAGTGGTACGTCGCGCCGTAAGGGCCTGAACTCATGGGGGTTTTCGTCGTTCGTCGCTTGTTGCAGGGTGGGGTCGTCCTCCTGTTGGTCTCGGCCTTCACCTTTTTCCTGGTGAACCTCGCCCCCGGCGGCCCGGCGGCGGCTGTCAGCCTCGAGCGCACGGCCGCCGAGCGCGAAGCCCTCTACCGACAGTATGGACTCGACAAACCTGTCGCCCTGCGCTACGCGAGTTGGCTGGGCGACCTGGCCCGGGGCGATCTCGGCACATCGATCAGTCAGGGACTCCCGGTAGGCGGGCTCCTTATGCAGCGCCTCGGCAACACCCTGCAGCTGGCTCTCACCGCGCTCGTCCTGACGGCCCTGGTCGGCACGTCGCTAGGCGTTCTGGCAGCCGTCTGGCGCAACCGCTGGCCCGACCACCTCATCAGCAGCGTCGCCACTATAGGCATGTCGATCCCCGGCTTCTGGCTGGGGATCATCGGTATCATCGTCTTTTCCGTGCGGCTCGACCTGCTGCCCTCATCGGGGATCGCCAGCGTCGGCGGCGGTTTCTCGCTCGCCGACCGCGCCCAGCACCTCATCCTGCCTGCCGGAGTCCTGGCCTTTACGCTTTTGCCCAACGTCATCCGCGTTGCCCGCTCGGCGGTGCTCGAGGTTCTCGGTTCCGACTACGTGCGAACCGCGCGCGCCAAGGGACTGCCGAGCCGGGCCGTCCTCCTCAAACACACGTTCAAAAATGCCCTGGTCCCTGTTATCGCCATTCTGGGGCTCATCACCACGGTCCTTTTCTCCGGCTCGGTAGTGATCGAAAGCGTGTTTTCCTGGCCGGGCCTCGGGCGGCTCGCCATCGAAGCGGCCAACGGGCGTGACTACCCGGTGATTCTTGGAGTCACCCTCGTGGCCGGTGCGATCGTCGTACTTGTCAACCTGCTTGTCGATATTCTCTACGCCGCCGTCGACCCAAGGATCTCCTATGACTAGCACCTCTCTGGCCCCCAGACCCAACGCACATCGCGGTCGAATGTGGCGCAGGGTGCGCCGTCACCCGCTGGGCCTCGCCGCGTTCGCGGTCTTGCTGCTGCTCTATCTCGCGACTTTTGTCGGTCCCCTTTTCTATACGCTCTCACCCGAAGCGACCGACCCGCTTAACGTCCTCGCGCCGCCGAGTACGCTGCACCCACTCGGCACCGACGAACTCGGACGCGATATCGCCTCGAGACTCCTTTCGGGCGGACGCATTTCACTTAGCGTCGGGCTCCTGGCGATGGCCGTCGGGCTCACGCTCGGGCTTATCGTCGGGGGCACGGCAGGTTACTTTCGGGGCCGGGTCGAGGGCGTACTGATGCGCCTCGTCGACGTGTTCATGGCCATTCCTTCCTTTTTTCTGCTTCTGGTCATCGTGACCGTGTTCGGCTCGCATCCTCTCACCATCATCGTGACGGTCGGCCTGGGCTTCTGGGCACAGATGGCCCGGATCGTCTTTGCCGAGTTCGCAGCCTATCGGGGCCGCGACTACGTCGAGGCGATGCACGCGCTGGGCGCGTCGCACCTGCGCATCATGGTGCGGCACATCCTGCCGCAGGTCGTGCCCCAGGCCATCGTCCTGGCGACGCTGGGCGTGGGCTGGGCAATCTTGAGCGAGGCGGCCCTTTCTTACATCGGTCTGGGTATTCAACCGCCGCTGGCTTCATGGGGGAACATGTTGCAAAACGCGCAGGCGTACCTCTACATCAACCCGATGCTGGCGGTCTATCCCGGCCTCTGCATCGCCGTAGCCGTTTTAGCGTTCAATCTCTCGGGCAACGCGCTCCGAGACATGCTGGATCCGAGAGCGTGAGGGGTGTGCTCGAGCTTCCTCAAGCACTGCGCGAGCACTTCAAGCACCTTCGTGTCGCGGTCTATGGCTCGGGCGGCGCACCGTCCCATCATCTGGCGCTGCTGGCGCATTGGGGGCTCTACCCGCACGTCCTTCTCGCCGACGATATCCGTAGCGGTGGACTCGATACCTTCGACGCGGTAATTTTCCCCGGAGGCGGGCTGGCAGCGATGGCGGGTCAGCTGGGGCCGCTCGGCAGGGCAGGCATGACCACGCTACGCGAGTGGGTAGAAGCGGGCGGCAGCTACCTCGGGTCTTGCGCCGGGTCATGTCATCCCCTGACGATGAGCGAACCCTATCGCCGGAGTAACCCCCAAGCCGATCCCTTTCAGGTCTGTAACGTGACGCCGCTCAACGCGGCTGCGGGCGCGTGGGGCCTCGAGTCTCCCGGTACCGGGCAGCTACGGGTGGCGCCGGAGGCGCATCCCCTGTTCGAGGGACTGACCGAACCTTTCGAGATTGTCCACTATAACGGGCCACTATTTCCCAACATCGAAGGCGCTGCCGGGCAGGTCCTCGAGCCCACCGAAGCTTTCACACCTTTCGAGGTGAGTCAGGGCGACCCGCGTGAGGTGACCACGCTGGCGCGGTCCATTGCGTCGGGAGCACGAATCTCTTATACCCAGCGCGTCGGCGCGGGGCAAGTCATTCTGTTTGGTTCTCACCCGGAGTTTGGCTGGAGTGCGTTGCAACTCGGCTGGCTCCCAGCCACGCGTTTGCTGGCGAACGCGCTCGGGCTCGTTCGCGCGTCTGCCATCGCGAACGAGCCCGAGCATTCGGACGATCTCGACCGCAAGGCGCTCGGCGACATACTGAGGGAAGCCAACCGGTTGGTAGAGCTTCTGGGTGAGGCTGCGCCCCTGGGAGCAGGGTTACCCCTCGAGACCCCGGCCTTTCTAGGGATGCCGGGGCCGACGCTTTGGGACGCGGGGATGGGCGAAGCGCGCCTGCTTCTCGCGGCCCTTCAGGCTTGGCTCGAGGCCTGTCCTTCCGACATCCCGGTACGCGGTCGGCATCTTCTCGAGGCCAACCCGAAACCCGGTCAGGATGTGGGCTTTATGGGTGCTCGTCAGGGCCTATGCCGCGCGCGTGAGATGGTGCAGGAGGCGCTGGGTCTCCCGGCCGTTTGGCCCTCCTTTAGCGGCGCCTACGCCGAACTTTCGACGCATCCCTATCACCTGCTCGTCTCCTCCTATCTGAGCGCGTGCGGGCTCATCGCGGCGATGGCGCTCCAGGTGAGCGCGTTCGCCACCCTCAACGCTTTACCCCCTCTTCCCCTACCGTTTAAGGAGCCTTTTGATGCAGCGTAAACGCTATAGCGGTTACAAATCGTTTTCCTACCTCGAGCCTGGCAGCGACTACAAGGCTTTTGAGCTAGCTCCAGAGTTGAACCGCGTCCCCAGTCAACAGGTGCCCACCACTCAGGAGCAGGAAGCCAGGGTCAAAGCGCTGTTCGACTCCACCCTGATGATCTCGCTCCACGACCACTGTTTCGTCGCACCGAAAGACTTGCGGGATTTTTTCGAGTTTCGCCGCTGGGGCCGCGACACGACGGGTTACGAGGGCCTCAGCGTCAGCGGTCTCGACGCGGTTTTCGACAACCTGATGAACGGCACGGCCATGATCACCTCTCGGGGTGGCTGGAAGTGGGACGACATCATCTACGACCTGGGCATCCGGCTCTCGGACATCGCGCATCAGGACATGGTGGTGTTGGCGACAACGACCGAAGACATCGTTCGGGCCAAGGCCAACGGGCAGATCGCCTTTATCGTGTCTCTGGAGGGCGCAGCGATGATCGAGAACGAACTCGACCGCATCGACATCCTCTACGGGCTCGGGGTGCGCTGTCTGGGGATCGCCTACAGCGAAGCCAACGCGCTCGGCAGCGGTCTCAAGGAGCCGCACGATGGCGGCCTCACGACCTTCGGGCGACAGGCCGTCCGGCGGATGAACCGGCTCGGTATCGCCATCGATATCTCGCACTCCGGGGATCGCACCTCGATGGACACCATCGAGACGAGCGACAAGCCTATATTTATCACCCACGCGGGGGCACGCGCTCTCTGGAACTCGAACCGCCTCAAACCGGACGAGATCATCAAGGCCTGCGCCGCCAAGGGTGGCGTGATCGGCATCGAGGCCGCGCCGCACACCACCATCTCGCAAAAGAATCCGCGCCACTCCATCGAGTCGTTTATGGAGCACTTCGAGTACTGCGCCGACCTTGTCGGGATCGAGCATGTGGCGTTTGGCCCCGATGTTCTTTTCGGCGATCACGTGGGGCTTCACACGACCCTCTCCGAAGCCCTCTCCATCGGCGCGTCGCGGGGCAAGCTCGAGTACCCCAAAGTCGAATGGGTGGACGGTCTCGAGAGTCCTGCGGAAGCCTTCCCGAATATCGTTCGCTGGCTCGTCACGCACGGCTACAGCGACGAGGACATTACGAAGGTCGTCGGCGGCAATATCATGCGGGTTCTTAAAGAGGTCTGGTACAAGTGAGTGCGTCCCTTACCGTCAACGGTGTCCGCCTGGTCTACGACGAAGCGGGGTCGGGGAACGCCTTCGTCACGCTTCACGGTGGGCCGGGGATGGGCAGCCGCAAGGGAGACTGGGCGACCTTTCAGCCCCTGACCGATACCTACCGCCTGATCAGTTACGACCAGCGCGGCAACGGGGAGTCGGACGAGGGGGAGCCCTATTCGCACGAACAGTTCGTCGCCGACCTCGAGGCCCTGCGGCAGGAGCTGAACCTCGGCAGATTCATTCTGCTGGGTGGCTCGTACGGCGGCTACATCGCCCTCGAGTACGCCCTCAGACACGCCGAGAACCTTCACGCGCTGATTCTGCGCGACACCGCCGCGAGTAACCGCTACAAAGACACGAGCATGGACCGCGCCCTGGCAAGCGGCCTGCCCATGGACCGGGCGCGGCTCGAGCGCCTCTTTGCAGGTCGGGTGGAAAGCGATGAGGACTTTTACGAGAGCTTCGCGATGATCCAGCCGCTCTACAACGTGGACTACGATCCG
>JBMDWS010000320.1:0-5520 GCA_048594695.1 Truepera sp.
GTGATCTTGAGCGCGCCCGTGCCGAAGTCTCGCTCGACGGCCTCGTCGGTGATGATGGGCACCCAGCGCTCGGTCAGCGGAATACGCGCCTTCTTGCCGTGCAGGTTGGTAAAGCGTTCGTCCTCCGGGTGAACGGCGACCGCCACATCGGCAAAGATCGTCTCGGGGCGGACGGTAGCGATGTGGAGCGCCCCGCCCTCCTCGAGCGCGTAGGCCAGCGTGTACATCTTGCCCTGTCGCTCCTCGCGGTCGACCTCGAGATCACTCAGGGTGGTCTGGCTCTCCGGGTCCCAGTTGACGATCCGCTCGCCCCGGTAGATGAGGCCCCGGTGGTAGAGCTCTACGAACTGCTTTCGGACAGCCTGTGACAGGCCTTCGTCCATCGTGAAGCGCGTGCGCGACCAGTCCGCAGAGATGCCCAGGCGCTGGAGCTGCGAGAGGATGATGCCGCCGTAGCGCTCCTTCCAGGCCCAGACACGCTCCAGAAACGCCTCGCGCCCGAGGTCTTGCCGGGTCAGGCCCTCGCTGCGCAGCTCCCGCTCGACGAGCACCTGCGTCGAGATACCCGCGTGGTCGGTGCCCGGTTGAAAGAGCGTCTCGAAACCCTGCATCCGCTTGAAGCGAATGAGCGCGTCGATGATGGTGTTGTCGAAGGCGTGCCCGAGGTGCAGGTTGCCCGTTACGTTGGGCGGCGGAATGACGATGCAAAAGGGCGGCTTGTCGCTGTCCGCGTCGGCGGTAAAGGGCGCGTCGGCCCAGCGCCGCACCCATTTGTCCTCGACGCTCAGGGGAGTGTACTGTTTGGCAAGTTCGGGCATGTCAATCCTTTCGGGCGATAAGCATCATGCGTGGGCTCGCGGCGGTGTAGGCGTTCAGGGACCAGTCCCCGTACACGCTCTGAAACGTGAGTCCGGCTCTCTCGAGCATGCGCACGAGTTCAGCAAGGGTGTAGTGGTAGCGCGTCAGCGTCGTCGTTTCGGCGTGACCATCCGGGAAGATGCGCCGCTGGGTGAGGGTTTGTGCACCGCTGGCGAGGTCGAAATGTGTTTCCTCTAGGAGCCACGGCAGGTCTCCACCGCCCCGCCAGCTTCGGGCTGGGGTCTCGGCGACCAGGCGTTCGCGGTTTGTCGTATCGAACAGAAAGCGCCCACCCTGTACGAGCAGGTCGGCGACCGCACGAAAGACATTGGTAGCGGCGTCTTCGTGGGCAAAGAGGGCGCTAAAGGCGCAGTAGACGGCGTCGAAGGAGTTGGACTCGAGTCCTGTCACTCCATTACCACTCGTAACGTCAGCCGCGATGAGTTCGACACCCTCGATAGGCTCGAGGAAAGCCTCCTGCACGTCCACACCGACGAGGGACGAAAAGCCCCGCGCCCGCAGCTCGCGCAGGTGCCGACCCCAGCCGCACCCAAGGTCGAGAATGCGCACGGAGGGCTCGAGCGACAGGGCCGCGACGAGCGTATCGACCTCCTGCCGTGTCCGCTCCGGCGTAAAGTGCGCTTCGTGCTCGAGCCGGTAGAGCGGCCCGAACTCACGCTGCTTGTTCGCCAACTTATCTGCGACCATGAAAAAACCTCCTCCGCGCATCTATCTTGCGGACGAGGCGAACCCCGCGGTACCACCGCATTTCCCGGTGGTAAACACCAGGCACTTCGTTCAGGCTGCTACGGGCAGCCACCGGGGGTTCTACTTGGCGCGGCACACTCACAACCGGGCCGTTCTTCCCCTGCTCACGGGTGACCTTCACGCGGGGCAACCCGACCCAAGCTTTCAGCGCGTCACTCGGGCTCTCTGTCGGGCGCACACCGGCTACTCTTCCCGCTCGGCGCCCTGAAAGTATAGCAGCCTGTATAGGCTGCAAACAAGCCTCCAGAAGGGCCTATCGCTACAGCAGCATTTCAAATGACTTATTTGCCCAACATCACTTAACGCCTTACTATGAACAGCGAAACAGGCATTCTCGGGAGGCTTCCACCGTTGAATCACCCACGCCAAACCATCCTCGTAGCGATCTCATTAGTCATCTTGCTCTCTTCATGCCTGGTTTCCTATAGCTTGGGTCCCGAATGGGGTCTCAACGTCACAAACGGCACCCGTTTAGTTCCCGAACATCCGGACATTGCGACAAAGCCTTGTTTGGGTGGTCTCGAGGGCAAGATTACGTTTCTGACTTCAGGAGTCGTGCTGGCGAGTGGCGCTGTCGGGGTGGGCTCGAGCTTCGATGAGAACGTAGAGCACAAGGGTAAGGTCTACGATACCCTAACGATTGAAGCGTGGTGTTACGGCGAAGGCCAAGTCGAAGAAGGCTACGTCAAGCGAGAAACGACGATTTCCGAGGTCTTGACTTCGTCGCGTGGGCTGGTTCTGATCTTCCCACCTACCGGGGAGCCCTCGCTTCTCTGCACCACGCCCACCGAACAGAGGGGGCAGCGTCTCCCCTGCATCGACGGCATAAATTTCGTCCGTTAGATCACCTCTGCATCCGACCTCAAGTTCGGCCCGCTCTCGCAGTTCGCATGAGGGCGGGTTTCGCGTCATGGTCTCCCATACCTAGCAGGAGAAATAGACCAGATTGGACACATTACTCACCTTCAAGAAAAGCCGTTGATGGGCAGAGCAACTTTCGACCAAACGATGAGAACTGGTATATAATCGGTATACACGTCAGAGCATCGCCTCGATGCTGCATCCACAACACTTTCCGCAGGACTCACGTTTGGAGGCACCATGAAACTCGCTGTCATCGGTCTCGGAGACCGCCTCGCCTCGATGGTCAAGAGCTTTGCCGAGGTCGATCCCGACATCAAACTCGTCGGCGTCGTCGACCCGAACGAGGCTAAAGTGCGGCAACGCCTGCCGGAAAGGTTTTTCGACGGGACCAGCTTTTACGCAACCCTCGCCGAAATGATGGCGGACGCCAAGCCCGACGCGCTTGCCATCGGTACACGCTGCGACATGCACACCGCCTACGCCAGCGAAGCCGCATCCTACGGCCTGCCCATCTACCTGGAAAAGCCGGTCGCGATCAGCCTCGAGCAGGCCAAGACCCTCGAGCAGACCTTCCGCGAGCACCCCTGCGAGGTAGTCGTCGGCTTTCCCCTGCGCACTTCGCCCCTGTTACAAAAGGCCAAGGAAATCATCGGGCGGGGCGTGCTGGGGCGGCTCGAGCATGTCCTGGCAGTCAACTACGTACCCTACGGCGACGTCTATTTCAACTCCTGGTACCGCGATGTGAGCGTGACGGGCGGGCTCTTCCTGCAAAAAGCCACCCATGACTTCGACGCGATGATGGCGCTCGTGGACGCCCCCATCGTGCAGGTGGCAGCAACGGCCTCATGGGGACGCGTTCACCGGGACACAAGCCACGCGGCAGACGGACCCCAGGACGGCTCGGTTCTCTACTTCGAGGGGATCGGCACCCCCGAAACGGGCATGAACGAGGACGCCTCGAACGCGCTGGTCACCTTTGAAAACGGCGTGCAGGGCGTCTACACGCAGGTGTTTTACTCGAGGCGCGGCGCTGCCCAGCGCGGCATGACCCTCTCGGGCGCGAAGGCCACACTCAAGTTCGACTGGTACGACAACAACCTGAAACTCTTCCACCACTACGAGCCGTTTGTCGAAACCGTTACGCCGGACGAGGGGCTACAGCACTTCGGCGGCGACGCGGTGCTCGCACGGAACTTCGTCGAGGTCGTCGCGGGCAACGCGACTTCCGTCGCGCCGCTCTCAGCGGGTCTAGAGAGCGTTTACGCCTGTCTCGCGGCGCGCACCTCGGCGCAGGTGGCCCGCTTCGTGGACGTCGAGCGTGTAAGGTGACCCGCGTCGTCCTAGTGCTCGTCGACGGGATGCGCCCGGACGCCCTCCTGAAGGCCGAAACGCCGACGATAGCCCGCCTTCGGGAACGGGGGGCGTCCACGCTGGAGGCTCGCACCGTCATGCCGTCGATGACCTTGCCCTGCCATATGTCGCTCTTTCATAGCGTCCCGCCCAAGCGGCACGGCGTCACCACGAACCTCTATACGCCGCAGGTGCGCCCGGTTCCGGGGCTTTTCGAGGTTCTCAGCGGGGCCGGTCTGACCTGCGCGATGTTCTACACCTGGGAAGAGCTGCGCGACGTGTCGCGGCCCGGGTCGCTCGAGCATGCCCACTTTCTGCGCGACCCGCAGGACGGCGCGTTCTCGGCGGACCGGGCCATCGCAGAGGCGGCCGCCGCGTGGCTGGGCCGGAACCCCTTCGATTTTGCTTTCGTCTATCTGGGCTACACCGACGTTGCCGGGCACGAGCACGGCTGGATGTCGGCACCCTATCTCGGGGCCGTCGCGGAGGCCGACGCGTGTATCGGCCTCGTGCAGGAGGCGCTCTCCGACGACACGCTCCTCATCGTCATGGCCGACCACGGCGGGCACGACCGGGGGCATGGCACGGCTATGCCGGAGGACATGACCATTCCGCTCATCTTCAGCAACCATCCCGACCTCGAGGCCGCGCAGGTTCTCCCTGAACGCGTGAGCATCATGGACGTGGCACCCACGGTCGCCGGGGTTCTGGGTGTAGCAGTTCCGAGGGTGTGGGAAGGGCGAGGGCTCGAGATCCCACTACATCCGAACGTGTGAGCGTTTCTCACAGCACTACGGTGTCCGCAAAACTTCCTGCGCCTCGGTTCCCAGACTGACGAGCAGGGCGGCGTCGCCCGCCACCACCAGCCGATAGACAGAACGCTCAGCAGCAAAGACGCTCCCGACAAAATCCGGGCTCAGCTCAAGAATCTGCGCCTCGACCGCCGCTGGAAACGAAAATTCACCGTCATCCAGCACCACACAGTTGACGATCACGGGGGGCACGGTCTCGTCCTCCAGGTCCGACACGACCTGAAACCCGATGAGGGAAACGACGCCCCCTGGCGCGTAGCGTTCCCACGTGAAGCTGCCGCCAGCACTCATGGTAATCGGGGCGTTGGTCAATGCCACAGGGGGAGGCGGTGCCGGGAATTCACCCGTCATAGCGGGAAAGGCGGCACCCGGAACCTCCGCGATCAATCCTGCACCTGGAACGGCAGGAAAAGTGCCGAACTCGCCTGCCGTATAGCCGTAGCCTCCGCCCACGAACGAAATCCGCGTAAGCGCCGTGTAGGGCTCGCCGTTATCTGTAATGGCGATATGCTCCCCGGCATCGAGCAGTGTCGCCGCCACCTCTTCGGTGAGGAAGTCCGGGGCGTCATTGACAAAACAGCGATCCTCGAAGGTCTCGAGGCTTGCCAGAGGGCGCTGGACGGGCAGAAAAAAGGCGCTGCCTCCGTACACCTCGTAATCGGTCGCGTCGTTGTGGACCGCGCCGAGAGAGACCACACCGAGGAGCCGGACGGTCTGCTCAGAGGGGAGCGTGCCCGTACTAGGGCAGGCGCACAAGAAGAGCGCCAAAACAGCGAGCAGGTACCTAGACTTCATCCGGTCGCCCTTCATGTGCCAGAATTTGCGTCGGTTTACCTGCCCTCGAAACAGGGTATCGGTTGCCTTTTCT
>JBMDWS010000321.1:0-19920 GCA_048594695.1 Truepera sp.
CTTGGACGTGCACACCAAAGTTTATGGCTTTTTGCTCCTCTGCCTTTTTTCCTCGCTCGCTGTTGCCCAGCGGGTACCGGAAGGTTACAGGCTCGAGCCTGTCGTCAAAGATTTGCAGGGTCCTACGCAGTTCGCCTTCGCGCCCGATGGGCGGCTCTACGTCGCTGAACTCTCCGGGGCGGAGAACGCGGGTCGGGGACAGGTCACCCGTGTCGATGTCGAGACGGGCTCGAGGGTCGTCTTGCTGCGCGACCTCTACAAACCCACCGGGCTGGCGGATACAGCGACAGACCTGTGGGTGATGGCAGGCAACCGTATTCTGCGCGCGCCGCTAAGCGGCGACGATGTAGGCAAGCCCATAGTCGTCCTGCGCGATCTGCCGAACAACGGGCGCTCGCTCGGCACACTGACCCTTGCGCCAGACGAGAGCAACCTCTACGAGACGAGTGGGGCGCTGGGGCAGAGCGGTCCGGTGGCGGGTTCGGGCGTGCTATGGCGCATAAAGCCTGACGATCTTCAGGACCCTGTTCCGCTGGCTACTGGTCTCAAGGGTGCGTACGCGCACACCTACAGCGAGGACGGCACGCTCTACACCACCGAGATCGGGGATGACTGGATGAACGGGGCGCCGCCGCCTGATGAGCTGAACGTGGTTGTTCCGGGGGGGGATTACGGCTGGCCACGCTGTTATGGGCGGCAGCGCCCCGCACGCAACACGGGGGGCACGGTGGCCATGTGCCAGAAGACACTTTCACCCCTCGCGCTGTTCGGAAGTGGCGCGACGCCAACGGGTGTGACAGTGTCGCCCTTTAGCGGTGCGGTGCTCGTTGCGCTCTGGCTGCAAAACCGTGTGGTCTCGGTCGATCCCGAGTCTGGGGCGGTGACACCGTTCGTTACGGGCGTGCCGCTACCGCAACACCTCTTGACCGCGGGCGACAACGTCTACCTGAGTTCATTTGCCGACGGAACCATCTATCGTCTTTCACGGCAGCCGCAGTAAGACCTGTCAACCCTTCTGTGCTCGCGACTCGTACTGGGCCAGATAACGGTTCAGCGACGCGATCGAAACAGCAGGCATGGCCGTAAGCGTGTGACCGTCCTCGAGGATCACCCCGCCCGTCTCCGAACCGAGCCGCTCTCGCAGCTCGAGCCGCTTTTCGGGTGACCCGGTCACATCGATAAAGGTAAATGGGACACGTCTCGAGGTGAAAAAGAGCTTCGCCACCTCGCAGGGGCCGCAGCCCGGAACACCGTAAACCCTGATCATGACGGAGTGTAGCAAGCGTGAATCTGTCTCGTCTGCTGCCCGCCTACAGGCCGTGAAGCCCTGAGCGGTATGGTAGGTTGTCGGCATGTACAGTCTCGATTTGAGTGGCAAAAAGGGTGTCGTGTTTGGCGTGACCAACCAGCGTTCGATTGGCTGGGCTATCTCGGAAAAGCTCGCGCAGGCAGGCGCGCAACTGGCGTTTTCGTATCAGGGAGAGCGCCTTAAGGGCACGCTCGAGAAACTCACCGCCGACCTGCCCGATCCGCTCCTGCTGCAGTGCGACGTGACGCAGGACAGCGAACTCGACGATGTTTTCGAGAAGATCGGCAATGAGTTCGGCAAACTCGACTACCTCGTTCATTCGGTCGCCTTCGCACCGCCCGTTACCTTCGAAAAGCCTTTTTACGAGGTTACCCGTGAGGACTGGGCCACAGCGATGGACATTTCTGCTTATTCGCTCGTGGCGATGGCCAAACTTGCACAGCCGCTGATGAAAGACGGTGGAAGCCTTCTGGCGCTCTCCTACCTTGCTGCCGAGCGCGTGGTACCGCACTACAACATGATGGGGGTCGCCAAGGCGGCGCTCGAGGCCAGCGTTCGCTTTCTTGCCTATGATCTCGGCCCGCAGGGTGTACGGGTCAACGCGATCAGCGCCGGGCCACTCCGCACCATCGCGGCGCGGAGCATTGCGGGCTTTGGCGGTATGTTCGAGGTCGCAGGTAAGCTCTCGATGCTAAGGCGCAACATCACACAAGAGGAAGTCGGCGGCATGGCCCTTTCGCTCCTCACCGAAGAACTCGGTGGCGGCGTAACCGGCGAAACTGTTTACGTCGACGCAGGCTATCACGCGATGGGGATGTTTTTGGACGAGGCTGCCGAGTAGATTAACCTAAAACGTAACCCGTCCACGGTTCGTGGCCAGAGCGGGTTACTGGGTCTTGGGGTGCTTGGGGTGACCTCAAGACCTCTCCTTGTCGCTCTGCCGATAGAGGATATATCCACCACCTAGAATGAGTAGCACGGGCAGGCCGGTATACATGAGCCAGGTGTTCCACAAGTCGCCGAAGATGAACCCCTCGAAAAAGATGAACCCCACTGCAAACATAGTGGCCCCGAGACTCAGGTTCCGCCTGCCCTGAGCAGCAAGTGACGCTTTTCCCTCGCGTGTGCCCTGCAGGAACATCCCCAGGCCCGAGGCGACGCCGAGGAGCGCCCAGGCGTAGGCCCAGCTCTCATAATGGTTCGTGGCGCTCTGTACGAAAAAAATGAGTCCCAGTGTGCTCAGCACGCAGCCTGGGACAAGCAAATTGCTCCGCCCTGTGTCCGACCAGGCCACAAAGAGCAGTGCAAGGCCGGGAACGAGGATGACAAGGGGCCAAAACGTCGCCCCAAGACGCCAGTCGAAGAGTTGCCCAAGTAAAAAGAGCGCGCCACCGCCGATGAGCGCGTAACCGAGCAGCCTGTTTCTGTTTTGCATGTTTGCCTCCCCTCCGTGATTCTAGTCCACCGAGCTGTCGGGATTCTCCGCCGGGAATCTTTTGGGGTGAGGGCAAACCGGACGCCCGACTCTTTCCAGTTCCGCTATTCGGGCGATAGAGTACAGTAGCCGTGTTTGGCGTCGGAGGTTTCGTGAAGGGCTCACGTCTCGCACTTATTCTGGCTGGCCTGGCGACGCTTGGCCCCTTTTCTATCGATACCTACCTACCTTCGTTCGGGGCCGTTGCCGAGCATTTTGGTGTAACGCTCGTGCAGGTCCAGGGAACGCTGACCTATTATCTTGTTGCGCTCGCGTTCATGATGCTCTTTCATGGGGCGCTCTCGGACTCGTTCGGGCGGCGTCCAGTTGTCCTCGTGGCGCTCGGCGTCTACGCCGTCGCGGCGCTTGGCTGCGCGTTCGCGCCAAGTTTCGCGTGGCTTTTGGCTTTCCGGGTTCTTCAGGGATGTGCTGCCGGGGCCGGGATCATCGTGGGACGCGCGATCATCCGTGACCGCTTCGAGGGCGCGCAGGCACATAAACTGATGGCGCAGGTGACGATGCTTTACGGTCTTGCCCCTTCGGTTGCGCCGATTCTGGGCGGTTACTTGCACACGCTTTTTGGTTGGCAGGCGGTGTTTCTCTTTCTTGCCCTGCTCGGGGCGGCGCTTCTGGCGATGTGTATCGTCGCGCTTCCTGAGACTTTGCCCTTGGCGGCTCGAGCCCGTTTTCATCCTCTGCCGCTCTCCCAAGCTTATCTGAGCATTTTCCGCAGCCCACGCTTTGTGGCGCTCGTTCTCTCGCTCGGTTTCGGCTTTGCCGGGTTCTTGCTCTACGTGGCGTCGGCTGCGGACTTCGTGACCGGCATCCTAGGCCTCTCCGAGCTGGGCTTTGCCTGGCTTTTCGTGCCGCTGGTCATCGGTCTGGTGGGTGGCTCGTACCTTGTCAACCGCATGGCGGGTCTTGTCCCACCGAGTCGCATCGCGCAGATGGGTTACGGTCTCATGCTCGTCGGGGTGATGTTCAACGTCGGGTATAACGCGCTCTTTTCTGCGCCGCAGGTGCCCTGGGCGGTCTTGCCTTTGGTGTTCTATACTCTCGGAGCAGCGTTTCAGGCTCCTATCCTGACAGTCTACGCGCTCGACCTTTTCCCCAATAATCGGGGGCTGGCCGCGTCATTGCAGGGTTTTGTC
This sequence comes from Truepera sp., assembly GCA_048594695.1. Classification (GTDB taxonomy): domain Bacteria; phylum Deinococcota; class Deinococci; order Deinococcales; family Trueperaceae; genus Truepera. The sequence continues at coordinate 3,935 of JBMDWS010000321.1, forward strand.
CAGACCATGATTTTTGCGGGTGTCTCGAGCTTCGTCGTCCCGCGGGTGCTGGGTTCGGGGCTGGCGCACGCGTTGGCGATGGCTGCGATGCTGGTCCTGAACTACGCGGGTTGGCGCTTTTATCATTGGGCGAGCCCGGCGGCGAGCAGCGAGATTTTGCCGGACGCGGCCCCGCACTAGGCTTGCGCCGTCCCGCTGCCAGGGTGCTATACTCGCGTTCATGTCTTTCTTTTCGCTCTGGCCCTTGCGATGGCGTCTCTGACTGTTATTTGCGTCTGAGATGTCCCGCCTCGTCCCGAGTCTGAAAAGGAGCCACGTATGTCCGCTGCGCCCCCACGTTTGCGTATCAAACCCGTATACAAAGAAGTTCTAGCCGATCTCGAGACGCCCCTGACGGCGTATCTCAAGGTTGCCGGACAGCCGAGCTTTTTGCTCGAGAGTGTCGAGCAGGGCGAGCGCGTGGCGCGCTACTCGTTTATCGGGACGGGGGAGAGGCGGCGGCTCGAGGCGTTTGGCAAGCAGGTCCGCGTGTCGACGCCCGAAGGTAGCGACGCCTTCGAGACAGACGACCCGCTCCGCACCCTCTGGGACCTGACGGTGCGCGAAGTAGAAAACGATCCGCGCCTGCCGGACTTTTGGGCCGGAATGGTGGGGTACGCGTCCTATGATCTCATCCGCGTCTATGAAACACTGCCAGACAACAACCCGGACGAGTTGGGTATCCCCGACCTGCTTTTTATCGAGCCCGAGGCGCTTGTCATCTTCGATCACCTCAGGCGGCGCATCTTTATCGTCGCCCCTGCCGAGGTCGGTAACGCTGCCGACGAGGCGCGGGCGCGAGAGCGTGTCGAAAGCCTCTATAGCAAGCTGCGCGGCCCACTCCCCGGTGTGCCCGGCGACCGGGCGGGGCGACACACCGAGTTCATCCCGAACGTCACCCAAGAGGCGTACATGGCGGCGGTTGCCAGGGCTGTCGCGTACATTCACGACGGAGACATTTTTCAGGTCGTGCCGAGCCAGCGCCTCAGCGCCGAGTTGGGCGTTCATCCCTTTGCGCTCTACCGGGCGCTGCGCGTTATCAATCCGAGCCCGTACTTGGGCTATCTCGACCTTGGACCGGTGACGCTGGTAGCGAGTAGCCCCGAGAGCCTCGTGCGGAGTGACGGTGTGCGCGTAGAAACGCTGCCGATCGCCGGAACCCGCAAGCGGGGCCAAGACGCTGCCGAAGACGAAGCTCTTAAATCCGAACTGCTGGCAGACGCTAAGGAGCGCGCTGAACATATCATGCTCGTCGACCTTGGACGAAACGATCTCGGGCGGGTCTGTTCGTTTGGCTCCGTGCAGGTTTCGGACCTTATGAGGGTCGAGCGTTACAGCCACGTCATGCACATCGTGTCGACGGTCGAAGGTTTGCTTGCGGAGGGCAAGACGCCGCTCGACGCGCTCGCCTCGACGCTGCCGATGGGCACGGCCTCCGGTGCGCCCAAAATTCGGGCGATGGAGATCATCGACGAGCTCGAGACCACCCGGCGCGGCGCGTACGCCGGGGCCTTCGGCTACGTGTCGGCCTCCGGCGCGATGGACATGGCCCTGACGCTGCGGACAGCTGTGATTACCGGGGGCAAGATTCATCTGCAGGCGGGGGGCGGCGTCGTCGCGGACTCAGATCCCGAGTTCGAGTATCAGGAGAGCATGAACAAGCTCGCGGCGCTGGTGCGGGCGGTGGAACTGGCGACCGAAGGTCTGGCTTGAACGCCGCAGCCTTCGTTATCCGCTCGGTTGTACAGACGGACTCGGAACGGCTTGCGGTGCTGGTGCGGGAACTGGGCGAATACTCGAGCATCACCCGTGAAGCGCCGGAGGTAACGCTGGCGCGCGTGTGCGACCACCTGTCACGGCTCCTCGAGAGCGAGAGCCACACGTTCCTTGTGGCTGAAAGCGGCGAGACACTTGTCGGCTACGCAAGCGTTCACTGGCTACCGATGATGGCGCGGCTCGAGGGCTACGTCAGCGAACTGTTTGTTGGGGCGTCTCAGCGTGGGCAGGGTGTCGGGACGCGGCTCCTGCAGACCATCGAGGATGAGGCGCGGTCTCGAGGCTGTACTCGGCTCCACCTCGAGACCTATCGCACCCAGCCGTCGTATGAGCGTGGGTTCTACGCCTCGCTTGGCTGGCAGGAGCGGCCTGCAGCGGCGAGCTTCGTTCTGGACGTTCTGCCGTCATGATTCGTTCTGCAACGCACGACGATGCAGTGGGTCTCGCAGAGCTGTTGCAAACCCTCGGCGACGATCTGCCGCGCTTGCGGTGGGAGCCTCTCGAGGCGGCGCTGGCGCGTATCGAAAGTACTCTGGAGGCCAGGACGGACCATACCCTGCTGGTCGCAGACCTCGAGGCTCAGATCGCGGGTTTTTGCCACACCGTTTGGCAACCGAGTGTTCTGCGTTTGGGCGGGGAAGGGTTTATCACCGCCCTCTTTTTACGCCCGGCGTTCCGGGGTAGGGGGCTCGGTCGCGCGCTGCTCGGGGCGATACGGGCTGAGGCAGAAGGGCGCGGCTGCTCGAGGCTCAGTCTCCTCAACATGCGAGACCGGGCGTCCTATGCCCGCGCCTTTTACGCCAAGCAGGGCTGGACCGAGCGGCCCGAAGCGGCGAACTTCGTGCTCGAGCTTTCACGGGAGGCGTGATGAAGCGCATACTGGTCATCGATAACTACGATTCGTTCACCTATAACCTCGTGCAGTACCTGGGCGAACTCGGCGCCCAACCCATCATCTGGCGTAACGACGCCTTCGACCTTGCCGAGGTGGGTACGCTCGACCCGGACGGCATCGTGGTCTCACCGGGGCCATGTACGCCCAACGAGGCGGGGCACTCCGTCGCGGTGATCCGCGAATACGGCCCGAATAAACCGATCCTCGGGGTCTGCCTGGGGCATCAGAGCATCGGCGCAGCTTTTGGGGCCAAGGTCGAGCGTGCGCCGAAAATCATGCACGGCAAGACCAGCGAGGTAACCAACGATGGCAGCGGCGTCTTTGGCGGTCTGCCCGAAACCGTTACGGTGACGCGTTACCACTCGCTCATTGTGCGCGATCTGCCCAACGCCCTCACCGCCAACGCTTGGGTCGACGAGGCGGGCGAACGCGTGGTGATGGGGCTCCGGCACCGCGAGTACCCGGTCTGGGGCGTGCAATTTCACCCGGAGAGCGTGCTCACGGAGGCAGGCAAACAGATGCTGCGAAACTTCCTGGACATCTGCTGAGCCGTGCATCCTCCGAAAGTGTCGCACTACGACGCCGAGGCCATGACCCACACGATCACCAAAGGGTTGTATCCCTTGACGCGGCTCGAGCTGAATGAGACATGGCTGCTGGCTCAGCGGCCCATGGTGGACCACCCGGACTTTCTGGCGCTCTCGACCTATGTTCTGCCTGACTTAGGGATCGCGGTGACACGCTGGACTCACCGCCCGGAGAGCGCGTACGCCTGGTACGACTACTACGTGGACATCCTGACCTGTGAACCAGGGCCGACGTGCTGGACCACCCGCGATCTCTATCTGGACGTCGTCGTGGTGGAGGGAAAATTCGCGCTGACGAGCGATACCGACGAGTACCTCGAGGCGCTGCGAGAGGGACTTTTGACGCTGGAGGAAGGCGCGTACGCCCTCACCAAGATGCATACACTTCTGAATGGGCTGGCCGAATGCGGATACAGCATGAAAGCGTGGCTAAGGCGCGACGTGGGGCTGGAGATGGCGTTCTGATGCACCCGGCGCGTGTGACGACTTACGACTTGACGCCGGGTCGGGAGCCTCTTCATACCGACGCGGAAGGTCCGTTCGGCAGACTTGTCTACACCGAGGTATCCGGGGGACGCCTCGCCTATGATCTCGAGCTTGGCGAGGGCGAGCACCCCCTTCTCAGCAGAATTCAAGGGCACGTCTTACCCGCTCACGGCCTAAAGGTTGTTCGCTTCACGCGGCGTCGGCCCGAGAGGGACGACTTCGACTATTACGTTGACATCGTGCGCGTTGTAGATCAGGGGGAACGCTGGGTGGTGCGCGATCTCTACCTCGATGTACTCGTTTTCGACGGCATTCGTGCCAGAGTTCTCGATACCGACGAGTATCTGGAAGCGATGGCTGAAGGGCACATGGACGACTCCGAGGCCGCGTACGCGCTCCTGAAGCTGCATGACTTTCTGGGCGGACTGGCGCGGCACGGGTACAGGCTGGCACAATTCTTGGAGTCTCAGGGGGTCTCACTCTCATGGCGCAGGTAAAAGTTTACGGGCTGGCGTCCAACCTCGGTATGTGCCGGGCAAAGCTTTCGGTTGTGATTCTCGCCTGCCTCGTCGAGGCGCTGGGCCTGCCGGAGGACAAGCGCTTTCAGCGATTTTTCCCGCTCAGCGCGGACGACTTCGTGTTTCCGGCGGGGCGCTCGAGTCGCTACACCGTTCTCGAGGTCATCCTCTTTGCTGGACGCAGCTCAGAGACCCGGCGCACGCTCATCCGGCTGCTTATGGACCGGTTTGTTAGCGAACTGCACTACGACCCGAACGACCTTGAGGTCGTCCTGCTCGAGTCGCCGCGTGAAAACTGGGGTATTCGCGGGCAGCACGGGGATGAACTAGATCTCCCCTACAAGGTGGAGGTCTAGCGCTCCATGGCCGCGCCGGACCTGAGCATCCTCACCGTGACGCACGACCGCTGGGGGATGCTCGAGCGGAAGGTCGCGGCGCTCTGCGCCCAGACGCTTGCTCCGGCACGCTTCGAGTGGGTCGTCCTGACCAACGCTTGCACCGACGGCACGCCCGAGTTCCTGAAGCGTGCGTCGTTGCCGTTTCATCTCACGCTTCTTCACGCGGACACGTTACTGAGCGCGGCGCAGGCGCGTAACCGCTGTGCGGCGGCGGCACGCGGGCGGGTGCTCTACCTCTCCGACGACGACTGCCTGCCTGCGCCGGAGACGCTGGCACGGCACCTCGAGGCTCAGGAACGGGACTGCGTCGCGTTGGGGGGGCTCGAGTTCGTGCATGAAGGCGCGCGCGAGGCTTGGTCTCCCCGGCGCGTACGTTACTGGCAGCTCAATGGGGCCAACACGAGTCTGCCTGCTTCTGAATTTCACCGGGTAGGTGGTTTTGAAGAAACACTCTCCGGGTACGGTGGCGAGGACGTACTCCTGGGGTATAGGCTTCGTAGCCTGCACTATGTGTCTTTGCCGGACGCGCGGGCGACGCACCTCGGACCCAACCCGCTGCGCTCCGCGAACGCGGACAAGGCCCGAGCCGCCGGGACGAACGCCATGAGGATCGCGTCGCAGTATCCTGAACTGGCCTTTCGTTTGGGCGTCAGCCCCACCCTGCTCGCGCTCAAGCGCGTCCTGCTCAGGAAGAATCTGCTCGGGCGGGTGTTGTCGCCCGCTGCTTACACCTATGAACGCGCCTATCTTCGGGGCGCAATGGAGGAGAGAAACCGTGACCGGACAAGCTGAAACCGAAACTTTCGATATCGCGCCGCTTCTGGGAGACGTGTTCGACGGCAAAACCTTGACGCAGGAGCGGGCCGAGTGGGTCATGGGGCACCTGATGGACGGCACCCTGAGCCAGATGCAGGCGGCAGCGCTCCTCGCGGCGCTGCGAACACGGGGTGAAACCGTCGATGAAATTATCGGTTTCGCCCGCGCCATGCGCGCTCGAGCCGTGCAGGTGCCGGTTCGGGTCGAGGGGCCGCTGCTCGATACCTGCGGCACGGGTGGCACGGGCGTCAACACGTTCAATATCAGCACCGCGAGCCTTTTCGTTCTGGCCGCGGGTGACGTGAAGGTTGCCAAACACGGCAACCGTGCCGTGACGCGTAAGTCCGGGGCCGCCGACGTGCTGGAGGCGCTCGGCGCGAGGCTCGAGCAGACCCCCGAAGCGCTGGCAACCTGTGTCGAGGAGGTAGGGCTGGCCTTTATCTTCGCTCGCACGCACCATCCGGCCATGAAGTTCGTTGCGCCGATCCGCGCCGACCTCAAGGCGCGCACCATCTTCAATAGCCTCGGGCCGCTCACTAATCCGGCGGGGGCCAATCGGCAGCTTCTGGGTGTATATGACCGCAGCCTCACCGAACCTCTGGCACAGGTGCTCGCTGGGCTCGGTGTCGAGCGGGCGCTCGTCGTCTACGGCGATGGGATCGACGAGCTGACGGTGTGCGGCGAGACGCACGTCAGCGAGATCGGGCCAGACGGAGTGATCCGCTCGTATCAGGTGCACCCGAAAGCGGTGGGGCTCGGCCTGTACGACCGTCAGGAGCTGGCCGGGGGTACACCCGAAGAAAATGCCGTGACGATCCGGGGGCTTCTCCATAATGAGATTCACGGGGCTAAACGCGACGTGATTCTGCTAAATGCGGGGACTGCGCTCTACCTCGCGGACCGCGCACCGAGCATCGAAGCAGGTATCAACCAGGCCGACGCTCTGCTTAGCAGTGGGGCGGCCGCGGCGAAGCTCGAGGCGTACATTGCATTTACCCAGGAGCACGCGGTGAGCTGAAGTAGCATATCGCGCGACTCTGTTTCAGCGCCCTCATGACGCGGGTCCAGGTTTCCGAGGTGCCGCCGTGCACTCCGGTCTGGACCCGCGTCGCGGTTCACGCTGCTCGGGCGACCACGTAGACCTGTTTCGTCGGGGTCGCGCTGTTACTTACTGACCCCGGTAAGCACAATAAACAAGTACACCAAAAACAAGCACACCAAATCCGTACATTTCGCGCATGTAATGGTCATGGCCGGGTCCGAAACTCATGTGAGCCAGGTGCTGCAAGTTATGGAGGAAGCTATGGCAGTCGCAAACCGTCGTTCTATCGGATCCCCGAAGCGCCGCCGCTGGTGGTGGCTCCTCGTACCCCTGGTGCTTCTCATCGGCGGGTATACCTGGTACCGTCTGCGGGCGCGTGAACCGGGTGTGCAAGAGACGTACACGACTCTTGCGGTCGTACCTGCCGCCTATGATCTCACGTTGTCCGGGCCGGGCACCCTCGAGCCCGCCCGCAGCGTCAGTGTCGGGAGCAGTGTCGAAGGAACTATCGAGACGATCCCCGCTGTTGGCGATACCGTCGCATCGGGTGAAGTCCTGGTCCAGCTAGAGACGACGGTTCTGCAACAGGCCGTAGACGCCGCGCAGCTCGCGCTCGAGCAGGCCCGGAGTCAAGAAGCGAGTTTGCGCTCGAGCCAGAGCAACACGGTTGCGTCGCTTGCGAGCGACATTGCTGCCGCCGAGCGGACTGTGGCCGAAAACGAGCGTGCCCTGCAGGCCAGTGCGGACGATCTCGCACTTGCCAAACGGCTGCGGGCTGTCGGCAGCGAAAGCGGCACCAACGTAACGGCGGCGCAAAACGCCTACGACAGTGCCGCAGCGGCCCTTGCCGGATCCAAGGACGCGCTCGCTACGCTCCAGGCGTCGGCTTCGGTCCAGGATGAAGGAAATGCCCAGGACCTACGGAACGCCGAACTCGCGGTGCAGTCGGCTCAGCTCACCCTGACGAGCGCCCAGCGCGACCTCGAGGCCGCGACGATAAGAGCACCGATGGGTGGCGTCGTGACGAGTATCAGCGATGAAGCCAGCAGCGACAGCAGCACGGCAGCCACGATCATTCAGGCCGGGACGACACTGGGTCAGGGCGAAACGATCCTGACTCTCAGCGACTACAGCACCATCGACCTCATCGCCCAGATCGACGAAACCCAGATCAGCGAAGTCGGCGTGGGTCAAAAGGCGACGGTAACGGTCGACGCCCTCGACGACCAGACGTTCGACGGAACCGTGACGGCTGTCGCTCCCAGCGCCCAAGTCGAGGACAATATCCCTATCTTCGAAGTCACGGTAGAAATCGCCAATCCAGATTTGACCCTGCGACCGGGCATGACGGCGGAAGCTAGCATCGCGGTCGAAACGCTTGCCGAGACCCTTACGGTGCCGACCACGGCTGTCCAGTCAACCGGGTATGACACCTTCATTCAGGTCGAAAGCGTGGACACCTTCGTCCCCTTGCCCGTCAATGTTGTCGGAAATTCGGGGTTAAACAGTGTCGTTACCGTTGCCGAGATGCCCGCGCTGCCCCAGTCCTCTGAAGATGACGCCGCTCGGAGTTCCTCGCCCAACGCAGCGTCGCAGGCACCGATGAGATCGGACGTGAGCGAACGCCTCGAGCAGGGCGAAGCCGTGACGGTGCGGGTACCCACCACCGCCGCGACCACGCCGGGCACCTCGGGAAGCGGAGATGGAGGCCCCGGTGGAGGCTTCGGTGGCCCTCCCGGCGGCGACTTCTAATGGAGGCCCAGCCTGCCACACCTCCGGTTTTGCATCTAAACGCCATCAGCAAGACCTATGATCTTGGGGGCAACACATTCCAGGCGCTCAAGGGTCTGTCGTTTGATATCCGTGCGGGCGAACTTGTGGCGATCATGGGACCATCGGGTTCCGGCAAATCGACCCTTATGAATATTCTGGGGATTCTCGACTCGCCCTCGAGTGGCACCTATACCCTCACCGGAACGGACGTTACCGACCTCAGCGAAAGCGAGCGGGCCGAGGTACGAAACCGCTTTATCGGCTTCGTATTCCAGTCGTTTCACCTGCTGCCGCGTTACAGCCTGCTGGAAAACGTCGAAACGCCCCTCATGTACGCTGGGGTTCGTCCCAAGGCGCGCCGTGCCCGCGCCCTCGAGATGCTCGCCAAGGTCGGGCTCGAGGAAAAGGCCCACGCTCTGCCGACGCAAATCTCCGGTGGGCAAAAGCAGCGTGTCGCCGTGGCCCGGGCTCTGTCGGTCGGCCCGGCCCTCCTCCTTGCGGACGAGCCGACGGGTAACCTCGACACCCGTACCGGAGACGAGATCATGGGGCTGTTTCACGACCTCAATACCGAAGGTGTCACGGTCGTCATCGTGACGCACGACCCGGAAATTGCCTCGCAGACGCGGCGCACGCTGTGGGTGCGCGACGGCGTCCTCGAGAGCGACGAGTACCATCCCGCCGTGCGGCCCGCACGGCGTCCGGTAGTGGAGGTGGTCTGATGGACAGCGCATCGGCCTATTCGGGTAGCCCCGACACCGAGCGACCTGAACGCACCACGGGTATTCCGGACGGGACGTCGCGCGGTCTGGGACTCATGGAAACGGCGGTCATGGCGTGGCGCTCGATCCGGGCCAACGTGACGCGCAGCGCCCTGACGACCCTCGGTGTGATTATCGGGGTCGCGGCGGTGGTGGCGCTGACGGCCATCGGCGCGGGTGTGACCGGGAATATTACCGACAGCATCTCGAGCCTCGGGACCAATTTGCTGACGATCTCGAGCAGCCGCTCGTTCGGGCCGCCCGGTCTGGTGCGGAGCGGGGGTAGCAGCGGCAGCGTCACGCTCGGCGACGCCGAGGCCGTGCTCGCCCTGGATGACGCCCGCGTTGCCGGGGTCGCGCCGGTGATCGCCACGAACCTTCAGGTCAAAGCAGGTGACGAAAACGTGAATGCCAGCGTGAGCGGTACCTGGCCCTCCTACGCGGAGGTTCGCAACAGTGCGACCGACAGCGGTCGCTGGTTCGGCGAGGACGAGCTGGGCAGCAACGCGCTCGTCGCCGTGCTTGGGTCGGATATTGCCACGACGCTGTTCCCGGGGGGGAGCGCGCTGGGTCAGAGGGTCAAAATAAGCGGCAACTCGTTTACAGTCGTGGGCGTGTTGCCGTCTTCGGGTAGCGGCTTCGGTGATTCGGGCGAGACGATCTTCATTCCGATCACGACGTTTTTGCAGCGTATCTACAGGCTCTCGGCTATCGGGGAGCCGACGATCGACTCGGTCTATGTGCAGGGGAGCAGCGCGGACGTGCTGACGAGCCTCGAGAACGACCTCACGACGCTGATGGTGAGTCGCCACGACCTGCTGGGGACCGCCGAGGACGACTACGACTTCCAGATCCAGAACCAAGCGGACGCGCTCGAGTCACTCGGTGAAGTCAGCCGCACCCTGCAGCTCTTTCTCGGAGCCATCGCCTCGATCAGTCTCTTTGTCGGGGGCATCGGCATCATGAACATCATGCTGGTCTCAGTCACCGAACGGACCCGCGAGATCGGCGTCCGCAAGGCGCTCGGGGCCAAACCCAAAGACATCCTCACGCAGTTTCTCCTCGAGGCCGTCGTCTTGTCGGCCGGGGGCGGCGTCATCGGGCTGGTGCTGGGTGTCGCCGTCGCCCTCCTCACCGCGCCGCTACTGAGTCTGACACCTGTATTCACCCTCCTGCCCATGCTGGTCGCGTTTGGCTTCTCGCTTCTGGTAGGGGTGTTTTTTGGCTTCTACCCGGCGCAGCGGGCGGCACGGCTCGATCCGGTGGCAAGTTTACGCTATGAATAAACGTAACGTGAGGCATACCGAATCCATACATAAAACGCATCCGGGAGGGCTGTAAAGGTGTCACGCTCGAGCCATGAACCTGTATATAGTGCAAGCGCCCGAAAGACGAGTATGACCGCTCGCGCCTTTGTCCTCGCGCTTTTCCTGATGCTGCCCCTCGCGCGGGCACAGGGAGAAGACACCCCGCTGCGTTTTGCCGAGGCCCTGGCCCACGTCCCGCAGAGTCCCGCCGTGGTTCTGGCCGAAGGTCAGGTGGCACTGGCACAAGCGCGTCTCGAGGCTGCCTCCGGCCTCGTGTCGGGCTCGCTCGCTGCGGAGGTGTCGCAGAACATCGCTGTCGACGCCTCCTCGGAAAACGCTACCGACATTGGACCGCTGACGGCGAGCGCGCGGCTGAACGTCATTCCCTACGGCGACACTGCCGACGCCGTGACCAGCGCCCGCTACGCGCTCGAGCGGGCGCAAGCCACCCTGGAAGATACTCGCGCCAGTACCGCCCTGAGCGTGGTCACGCAGTACCTCACGGCGCTCAGGGCCACGCAGGAGGCGGCAGCCGACGGGGCGGTTCTCGAGGTCGCTCAACAGGCGCTTACCGGTCGCCGCGCCCAGCAGCGTTCGGGCGCGGCCACGGAGGCCGACGTGCTGAGCGCCCAGCTCGACTTGAGCGACGCACAAAACAACCTCTCCACGATCATCCTGGAACGCGACGCAGCACTCGCCAACTTGTCCCAGACGCTGGGGGTCGGTGTGACGGCGGTAGCGGGCGAGGTTCCGGATGTCACGCTGCCCGAACTCGGAAACGTGGAGACGCGCGTCGACGCTCGTAGTGACGTGCAGGACGCTCGCCTGAGCGTAGCCGAGGCGCAGCTCAGTGCCGACGCGGCCGGGCGCGGCGTGCTGCCGAGCGGTGAACTGAGTGCAGGCTACGGCTCTTCGGACGTTTCGGTAGCCGCAAGTCTCGGAACCGACAGCTACCAGCCGGAACTCAGTCTGTCCTACGACCCGGACCCGGTCGACCCCAGTGACGGCAATAGTGTGACGCTCCGGGCGAGCCTCACGGTTCCGCTTGCGAGCAGTACGGGTGCGGAACTCAGTGCAGCCAAAGGTGCAGTTGCTGCTGCCGAGGGGCAGCTCGAGCAGGTCCGTAAACAGGCCGAGCTCGAGGTGCAAAGCAGTCAGAACGCGCTCACGACGGCGCAGAGTAACCTCGCTGCGTCTCAGGCGCTGGTCGCGCAGCAGGAGGCCTCGCTAAAGACGAGCCGGGAGCGGTTCAGGCTTGGACTCGTCGCGGCCTACGACGTCGAGGATGCGGCGGCCCAGTTGGGCGTGGCGCAGGTCAATCTGGCGCGGCTTCAGGACGCCGTGTTGCTCGCGCAGTTGACGCTCTTGCAGAGCCTCGCGCGCGACCCGCTGGAGGTGTTTTGAGATGCGCCTGTTCCTCTTTGTCCCTGTCCTTGCCCTTACCCTCCTCGCCTCCCCGCTGGTCTTGGCTCAGACGGAGACGTCGAGCGACCCCCAAGACGAAACCCAAAGTGAACCTCAGAGCGAATCCCGGAACCAGGGCGCGATCACTCCCTTGACCCTGGCGCGTGTGCTTGAGCTGGCCCTGCCCAACGATCCGGATGTGATCGTCGCCAAAGCCGATCTCGTGGCGGCAGAGCGTGCGTTGACCCGCCAGCTCGCCGATCCGCTAGCGCTCGAGGTGGGGGACCTCGAGGCCGAGCGTGCTGCTGAAACGGCCCGTGCCGCCCTGGCGAGCGCGCGACTCACGAGCAAAAGCGACGCCAGCAGTCTGTTTTTCACTGTGCTAAACGCCGAGGCCAGCAAGGCGCTCGCGGCTCGGGAGCTGGCTCTGGCGCGCGCTGCCTATCAGGCCGTACAGATCCGCGCCGAAGTCGGTGCCGCGTCCGGGCTCGAGGTGCTCGAGGCCAGAAACGCTTTTGGCACAGCTCAGCGCGCAAACGAGGGTGCGGGCGCCGCAAGTCTGCTGGCCTACCGCGAGTTGGCCGAAGCCACGGGGCTCAGCTCTACCGAACTGCTGCTCAGGGGTCTTGCATCCCTACCGACCTCTGTACCCGCCGCGCCGACCCTGAGCGACAGTTTGGCCCGGGCGCAGCGTGAGAATACCGAGGTGGCGGCGGCCCGCAGCGCGGTCCAGCTGGCTCGGGCGCGGGTCAAGGCAAGCAGCACGATCTTTACGGCTCGTGTCGACCTCGAGGCTGCACAAGACGAGGTGACGCAGGCCCAAAGCAACCTGACGGCGACGACGCGGCAGCTCACGCTCAGCGTGCGAAGCGCATATAACGCGTTGACGAGCGCCCGCAGAACCCTTACGGACGCCAGGGCGACCCGCAGGGCGTACGCGCAGGAGCTCGAGGCGCAGCGGACGCGCCTGCAAGTCGGTGCGATCTCTCAGAGCGCATTCTCAGAAGCCGAACTGACCGAACTGCAAAATGCTCAGGCCGAGGAGAGCGCACTCCACACCGTGCGCCTGAGTCGCTTGGCCCTCGAGCAGGCAATCAGCGGGAGTAGGGGAGCGGTGGCGTCTTCTGCAACCGAGACCGACACAGGTAGCGCCGATGACGTAACTAATGACGTGACTGAGGGCGTGGACGCGAGTAGCGCCGGAGACGGTACGGCAGAAAGTCCCGATACGACCGATGTGGGTTCGTCGGGCACGACTACCTCGCAAGAAGCGGCGGGCACGTCTACCGAAACAGAGAGCCCCGCGCCGTCTGAAAGCGGCGCTGAGGGCGACCCGACTGCTCCCTAGGAGAGAGCCGATGTACGATACATCCGATGAACAACTCGCGAAGGGAGAGGGAATGGCGCTTATCTTGGTCGTCGAGGACGACCGTGAAATTGCCGATATGCTGGAGCTTTATCTGCGCCACGACGGGCACCAGACCGAACGTGCGAGCGACGGCGAGGGCGCCTTGCAGCTCTTTCGCGCGGCGCGCCCGGACCTTGTCATCCTCGACGTGGGATTGCCCAAGCTCGACGGGCTCGAGGTTTTGCGGCGTATCCGGGAAGCGGGCCGTACGCCGGTGGTCATGCTGACGGCGCGTAGCGAAGAGGTCGATGAACTCCTCGGTCTGGGTCTCGGTGCGGACTCGTACCTGACCAAACCCTGCTCGCCGCGTAAGGTCATGGCGCACGTCAAAGCGGTGTTGCGGCGTAACGATCTCGGGGAGGACGAACCGGACATCGTCCGGGTCGGGCCGCTCGAGGTCGATTCCTACCGCGTCGAGGCGCGTGTCGACAAGACGGTCCTGCACCTGACGCCGACCGAATTCAAGCTGCTCGAGACGCTCGCCCGGGCGCCCGGCAAGGCCATGAGCCGCACAGAACTCTTCGACGCCGCCATGCCCGAATCGGACGCGCTTGAGCGGGCCATCGACCGTCACCTCAAAAATATCCGTGCCAAGCTCGCTGAACAGGGTGCCGACGATATCCTCGAGACGGTACGCGGCGTCGGTTACCGTCTCATGGCCCGCTAAGATGGAGGGGTGAGTTTGAACCGCCTTGCGCCGCGCCTGGCTGCGGCCATGATCGGCACCACCGTCTTGTCGCTCGTGATCCTGCTGGCGTCTTTGCTGTTCGCGGATTATCAGAACTACATGGCGCTGCCGAGCGAAGTGCGCGCTCAGGTTCCGCCGCCGCGTCTGGATCTTTTCAGCGGACCGCCGGACAAGCATTTTGGTCCAAAACCGGATTGGGAGCGCGATAATGGAGTCACGATCGATAGTGACTCGGAAGACCGACCCTTTTCGTATGCCGAGCAGGCACGGCTTTTTCAGGCACGCCGGGCCACGCAGGAGCGCACCCTGCTGATCGGGATGCTCGTCGCGGCGGGTCTGACGATCTTGCTCGCCGTGCTGCTGTCACGCTCGATCGCTCGCCCCATCGCGGCGGTCTCGAGGGCAGCCGAAGGGGTCGCCGCAGGAGACTTCAGAGCCAGAGTCCACCTGACCGAGCGCCAGCAGCGCTCCCGCCTCGAGACCGCTAGACTGGCTGTTACCTTCAACCAGATGTCTGCGGCTCTGGAGAGCTACGAAACGCAGCGCAAGGCGATGGTCGCCGATATCGCGCACGAACTCCGGACACCCCTGACGGCCATGCAGATGCGCCTCGAGGCCATTCAGGACGGGCTGGTGCCGATGACCGGGTCTCAGGCCGAAAACCTTCTCAAACAGACGACCCTGCTCTCGCGGCTCGTCGAGGATTTGCGGACGCTCTCTCTCGCCGACGCGGGTAAGCTCGCGCTGCGCCGTCAGGAGACTGACCTCGCTGAGCTCGTCGGAGAAGTTCTGGCCTCGTTCGAGGCGCGGGCCAAGCGGCAAGGTGTGGAGCTAAGGCTTGTGACGCCCGCAGGCGAAGCGCCGCGCACCGCGCTCGTCGATCAGACCCGCCTGATGCAGGTAATGAGCAACCTCGTCGACAATGCCCTGCGCGTGACGCCCGAGGGGGGCTCCGTGCTCCTGCGCGTGGTTCATGGTGGTAGCGCCTCACGCCTCGAGGTGCTCGACTCTGGCCCTGGTATCCCCGAGAGCGATCTACCCCACATCTTTGAGCGTTTTGTGCAGAGCAAAGATACCAAGGGCTCGAGCGGACTCGGCCTCGCCATCGTCGACGCGCTCGTCAAGTTGCACGGTGGCACAGTCAAAGCGTTCAATCGCTCGGACGGAGGCGCAACCTTTCAAGTCACGTTGCCCGGTTGAGGATAGTGGGAGGGCAGCCCCGCGACGCTCTTGACAACCGCTATACTGTTCGGTATATTACCGATCGGTATATGGATACGCGTGACGCCTTACTACAACGTGCCCTAGAGCTTCTTTCGGCTCGAGGCTACGACGCTGTGGGTGTGCAGGAGATCGCTGCCGCAGCGGGCGTCACGAAGCCGAGCCTGTACCATCATTTCGGCAGCAAGGTGGGGTTGTTCGAGGCGTTACTCTCGCGCTACGCCCGCCCGCATGTTGGGCGTCTTGCCGAGGTTGCTCACTACGACCACGATCTGACCGGAACGCTCAATCGCCTGACGCGCTATTACCTCGAGTTTGCGCAGGGGCAACCGCATGTCTACCGCCTTCTGGCTGCCTGTGCCCTCGCTGCCCCGGAGAGCGAGGCGTACCGAATCGCCCGCCCGTATGGCGACGAGGTGCTGCGCGTGCTGGAGGGCCTGTTTGAAAGCGCAAGCCAAGATCACGGCAACATGCAGGGGCGCTCCCGGCAGTACGCTCACAGCTTTCTCGGTGTGCTCGACGGGTATGCTCGCCTCGTTCTCACCGGAGAGATTGGTCTCGACGGGGCGCTCGAGCATGCCATCGTCACACACTTTAGCTACGGCATCTATTCATAATAAGCCCGCCCCTGTTTTTTTGTTGGCGTTGTATACCTACCGGTACGTCTATGAGAAAGGAAGCCTCATGTCTGAAGCCTTCACCCGTTCCACCGTCTATCATCTGTTTCCCCTCGGCAGTACGGGGGCACCGCCGGAGAACGATTTTGTGAGCCCACCCAGCGAGCGGCTTAAGAGCCTTCACGGCTGGCTGCCGTACCTGCGCGACCTGGGTGTGGGAACGCTCTTGCTCGGGCCGGTCCTCGAGTCC
>JBMDWS010000322.1:0-2977 GCA_048594695.1 Truepera sp.
CGGTCATCGGGCTCGTCTGGGAGAGTATTCCGCTCACTGTGCTGATCCTGACAGCAGGTCTGGCGCAGGTGCCGGACGGGATGTTGGAGAGCGCCCGCGACGTGGGCGCGAGCTGGTTCCGGATTTTCCGCCACATCATCCTGCCAATTATCTCACGCTCGGTTTTAATTGCCTTTTCGCTCAACTTTCTGGGCATCATCGGCTCGTTTACGCTGCCCTACCTGCTCGGCCCAGCCTCGCCCGAGATGATGGGGGTCTTTATGCAGCGCACCTTTGGCGACGCGCTCGCGCCCGACCGCGCCGAGACGCAGGCTGTCATCACCTTTTTGATCTGTTCGGTGGTGGGCTTCTTGTACGTCCGGGCCGCCGTTCAGCAGCAGCGTGAGGAGGGTGACGCGTGACCCGCCCCCGTCTGAGCGGGCTCATCGGCTACGGGATGCTCGTGGTGCTGCTCCTTTTTATCGTCGCCCCGATGGTTTCGGTGGTGCTCTGGGCCTTTGCCGAGCAGTGGCGCTACCCTTCGCTGCTCCCGACCGAATGGGGCTTTCGCTTCTGGGACGCGACCCTCTCACGCGCCGACGTGCTGCGAGCCCTGCCGCTCTCTTTGGGAATATCGCTAGTCGTGACGCTCCTCTCGGCGGCGATCTGCCTGCCTGCCGCCTACGCCTTTGCCCGGATGCGCTTTCGCGGTTCGCAGGCGCTGCTGCTCTCATTCCTGGCAACCAACGCTTTCCCCCGCTTCGGCCTCTACATCGCCATCGCCGCAATCTTCTTTCGCCTCGAGCTTATCGGCACCGTGGCGGGCGTCGTCCTGATTCAGCTTGTCAACACGCTTCTGCTGATGATCTGGATCCCCACAGCGGCCTTTCGCGGCGTGGACAAGGCGCTCGAGGAAGCCGCGCTCGACGTCGGGGCAACGCGGCTGCAGGTCTTTTTCCGCATCTCGCTGCCGCAGGTCGCCCCGGCACTCGGGGCGGCGCTTCTCCTGACCTTCGTCGGCACCTTTTACGAGACGCAGGGCGCGATTTTGGTCGGCCTCCCCAACGTCCGCACCATGCCGCTCGTGATGATCTCGCTTATCAACAATCAGCTCATCGTGCAGTACGGGGCGGTCCTCTCGGTGCTGCTGTGGCTGCCGTCCTTGATCGCCCTCTTCTTCGCTCGGCGCATCCTGCAGAGCCGCACGCTCGCCGCAGGTTTTGGGGTATAGCGTGGCAACCTTATCGTTTAAAAACCTGAGCAAGAGCTTTAGCGGTACAGCGGCCGTCGCGGACATGAACCTCGAGGTTCAGGACGGCGAGTTTGTCTGTTTTTTAGGGCCTTCGGGGTGTGGCAAGACCACCGCCCTGCGGATGGTGGCGGGCTTCGAAACGCCGAGCGCGGGTGACATCCTCGTCGGGGACAAGTCCGTCGTCGACCTGCCCCCGAACCGCCGCCCGACCGCGATGGTTTTTCAGAAGTACACGCTCTGGCCCCATATGCGCGTCTACGACAACGTGGCTTTCGGTCTCGAGCTGCGCCACTTAAGCCGCGCCGACGTCAAAAAACGTGTGGGTGAGGCGCTAGAACTCGTCGGACTGCCCGGCTACGAACGGCGCTACCCGGCGCAGCTCTCGGGCGGGCAGCAGCAGCGCGTGGCGATCGCCCGGGCGCTGGTCTTGGAGCCGCAAATTCTCCTTCTCGACGAACCCTTTAGCGCCCTCGACGCCCACCTGCGCGTGCGGCTCCGCGAAGAGCTGCGGCGGATTCAGCAGCAGCTCAAGATCACGGCTGTATTCGTCACCCACGATCAGGAGGAAGCCCTGACCCTCGCCGACCGCATCGCGGTCATGAACGCCGGACAGATCGAGCAGTTCGATACGCCGAGCGAACTCTACGCTCGTCCCAAAAGCCGCTTCGTGGCGGGCTTTATCGGCAGCATGAACCTGCTGGACGCCGTGGCGGAAAATGGGATGTTGCGAGCAGGAAACGTCGCGCTCACGCTTCCCACAGGGCTCGAGCCGGGCGCCTGCACCCTCGCCCTCCGGCCCGAGGACATCACCCTCTCGGACGCAGGACCGTGGCAGGGACAGGTCACGCGGGTCGTCGACCTGGGGCCGTATCACCTCGTCCGTATCACGGCTGGCGAGGTGCCGGAGCTGCGCGTGATGACCCCGAAAGCCCAGACCGTTCGGGCCGGTCAGGACGTTCGCTTCGGCGTGTCGCGCTACCTCGTCTACCGGGATGGGCCACCCCTCGAGGTCACGACGCCACAGGCGCAAAGCGTGTCGTAAAGACGGCGTTAGTGACAGCCAGCATCACGCCGTCCGCCGCCCGCAGCTCGAGCACGCCCCACCGCGCCCCTTCGGGTAGGGTGAGCTCGAGCTGACCCTCACCCACTAACACCATCTCGCGGTAGAGGATGCCCTCCGAGACAAGGCGAAGCACAGAATCTTCGGGAACATCCGCATAACGCAAAGAAAGGACTGTTGCGGGTCCGACAATCTCACTGGTAACGGGCTCTGCCGAACCCGGTCGGGTCAGCTCGAGCACAGGCCCCGAACTCAGGTAAGTCTTTCCCTGCCGCACCGCTGCCAACACCGCCGCCTCCGTGAGGGCGTCGGCATAGACAACGTTGGTGCCGAGCGCAGCCCCCTCTGGCGCAGGACGATGCCCGTCCGTCCCGGCACTGACCGTCATCGGGTAGCCCGCGTTCAACCAGCGGTACCAGCACCCCAGCGCGGCTTCGTTCGCGTCGTCCCAGAGGCCGCCGTTCCAGATTTCGACGACACGGGCCGTTCCGGGCATCAGATCGGGGTAGGCCCAGCGGCAGCCCGTGCAGACGGGGTCGCCGGGGCGAAACGGGTGGGCGATGATAAAGAGCCCTTCAGCGTCGGCCTGCCGAGCGAGTTCCGACATCGGCGTGTCAACCCAGTCGAGCCATGTTCGCCGCCCGAGTGCCAGCGCGTGCCCGTAGAAGGTCGTCAGCTCGAGGCCG
>JBMDWS010000323.1:0-33069 GCA_048594695.1 Truepera sp.
GCGCATCGTGGTGCCGCTCTCACGTCCGGCGCTTATCGCGGTAGCCATCTTCGCCGCGCTGAACTCCTGGAACGACTTCTTGGGACCGCTGATCTACTTGAACGATTCCCGGAAGTTTACGCTGGCCCTGGGTCTCGCCGAGTTTACGGGTCTCTACTCGTCGCAGTGGCACCTCTTGATGGCGGCCTCGACCGTCGTGATTCTCCCCGTTATCGTCCTCTTCTTCTTCGCCCAGCGCTACTTCATCGAAGGCATCGCGCTGACGGGCAGTAAGGGGTAGACGGGTTGTTCTCTCGCTTCGTCCTGATACTGTTTGCTGGTTAGCCCCTCCAGTCTGCTCCCCCGTATCCTCTCGTTACACCTGTGCAGCTTCATCTAGATAAGGAGTTTTAATGAGTCAAATTGCCGAAAAATCGGAAGGTCAGGAACTGAAGGCCCAAGTCGTCGATATTTCCAGAAGTCCCCATGTCAAGCTGCGGCCCGTGTCGCTCAACGAGGTCTTCTTGAAAGACGACTTCTGGGCGCCGCGCCTCAAGGTCAACGAAGAGGTCACGATCCCCACACAGTATCCGAACCTGGAAGACCGACTCGACAACTTTCGCCGGGTCTCGGGTAAAAAGCCGGACATCAAGTTCGAGGGCATCTATTTCAACGATTCGGACGTCTACAAGTGGCTCGAGGCAGCCTCTTGGGTGCTTGCCCGAAAAGACAACCCTGAACTCAAGGCGATGGTCGACGAAGCCATCGACGAAGTCCGTGGGGCGCAGCGGGAGGACGGCTACCTCAACACCTACTTCGCGTTGGAGCGCGAGAACGAGCGCTGGACGAACTTCGATCTGCACGAGATGTACTGCGCCGGACACCTTTTCCAGGCGGCTGTCGCCCATTACCGGGCCACGGGGGAAACGTCGCTGCTGGGCGTCGCCACACGCTTTGCCGACCATATCTGCGACACCTTCGGCCCCGAGTCCGAGGGCAAACGCGAAGCGGTCGATGGTCACGAGGAGGTCAAGCTCGGCCTCGTCGAACTGTACCGTGCGACGGGGGAGAAGCGGTATCTCGAGCAGGCCCGCTTTTTCATCGAGGCGCGGGGCAAAGGCCATCTTGGACGGCCCTACGGACACTTCAGCCCCGAATATGCTCAGGACCATCTGCCGATCCGCGAGATGCCCGCTGTCGTGGGACACGCTGTAAGGATGATCTATTACACAGCGGGTGTTACCGACGTCTACAGCGAACTCGGCGACGACGGCTACCTGGAGGCCCTGGAGCGCCTCTGGGACAATATGACGACGCGGCGTATGTACGTTTCCGGCGGCCTCGGTTCGCGCTACGAAGGCGAAGCGTTCGGAAAGGACTACGAACTGCCCAACGAGCGCGCCTACACCGAGACCTGCGCCGCTGTGGCCAGCGTGATGTGGAACTACCGGATGCTGGCGCTGGGGGGCGACGCCCGCTACGCCGATCTGATGGAGTGGACCCTGTACAACGCCGTCCTGCCGGGCCTGTCGCTCGACGGTCAGCACTACTTCTACGAAAACCCGCTCGCTAATGACGGCACGCACCGCCGCCAGGCCTGGTTTGGCTGCGCCTGCTGCCCGCCCAACGTGGCGCGGCTGCTCGCTTCGCTCCCGGGTTACGTCTATAGCGGCGAGGGCGACACGCTCTGGGTCCATCTCTATGCGTCGGGGACGCTCGAGACAACCCTCCCGAAGGGTCAAGCGGTGGCGCTCGAGCAGCACACACGCTACCCCTGGGACGGTGAGGTGACGCTCGACCTGAAAACCGCGGGTGACTTCGCCATCAAGCTCCGCGTCCCTGCCTGGGCCGAAGGTGCGACGGTTGTGGTCAACGGGGAAGAGGCTGCCTCGGTAGCAGCAGGCGCCTACGCCGAACTCAGGCGTTCTTGGCAAGCAGGCGACACGGTTCGCTTGGTTCTGCCGATGAACGTGCGCTACATCGAAGCGCATCCCTATCTCTTCGAGGCTGCCGGGCGGGTGGCGCTCGCGCGCGGCCCCATCCTCTACTGCGCCGAAGGGCAAGACCAGCGCGTCGAGGATGTCAGAGACCTCGAGCTGCTCCGTAATCCCGAAGGTATCGAGGCCGTCCCCTCCGACGAACTCGGAAGCGTCACCATGCTCCGAGCGGAGGCTTTGGTGAACGCTCCGGAAGACGCTTCGTATCTCTACCGCACGGCGACGGACGCTGCGCCCAAGGGAGGGACCGAAAAGGCGACGCTCACTGCTGTGCCGTACTTCAGCTGGGCCAACCGCGACGCGAGCCCGATGCAGGTCTGGCTGCGGCGTCAGGAATAAATCCGTGTTGTGAAGATGAGCAGGATGGGCTTAGCCCATCCTGCCCGGGACTTCTTGCGATCAAGAACTGTCAAGGTTCTGGAGACGATTCGTGATGTCTACTTCTGTCAACCTTTTCGATCTCTCCGCCGTGCGCCTTCTGAATGGACCGTTTAGAGACAACCTGAAGCGTGGGGAGCATTATCTCATGACCCTCGAGGCTGACAGGTTACTCCATACCTTTCGCTTGACGGCAGGCCTGCCCTCACATGCCGAGCCGCTGGGCGGCTGGGAAGCGCCGGACTGTGAGTTGCGGGGCCATACAGTGGGGCACGCTCTGTCGGCACTGGCCCTCATGTACGCAAGTACAGGCCATGAGGCGCTCAAGGATAAGGCGGCCTATCTCGTTTCCGAACTGGCAGCGTGTCAGGAAGGGATGCCCCTGCAGGGCTACAGCGAGGGTTATCTCTCGGCCTATCCAGAGAGCCTTTTCGACCGCTGGCAGCAGCACCGAGATGTGTGGGCTCCCTACTACACGCTCCACAAGATCATGGCAGGGTTGCTAGACGTGCAGCAGCACTGCGCCAACGAACAGGCGCTCGAGGTTCTCCTGCGTCTAGCCTCGTGGTTGCAGCGCCGTTTCGAGCCGCTTTCGCCGCTTCTCGTTCAGATAGCGCTGATGAACGAACCCGGTGGCATGACCGAGGTGCTGGCAGACCTTTACGCCGTGACGGGCAACGAGGAACACCTGGCGCTGGCTCAGGCGTTGAGTCACCGCATCCTTCTCGAGTCGCTTGCAAACGGCGAAGACCACCTCGACCACCTGCACGCGAATACCCAGATTCCTAAACTTGTGGGTGCGGCGCGCACGTATGAGCTAACGGGTGAAGAGAGCTACCGCCGTGCAGCGGAGTTTTTCTGGCAGCGTGTCGCGCGTCACCGCTCGTGGGTTATTGGAGGCAACAGCGAAGACGAGTTCTTCTTCCCGCCCGCCGAGAGCTCTAGACATCTGAGCGCTGTAACGGCGGAAACCTGCAACACCTACAACATGCTCAAACTTACGCGCCACCTCTTTACCTGGGAGCCTTCGGCAGAAAAAACGGACTTTTACGAGCGCGCTCTCTACAACCATATCCTCGGGTCGCAAGACCCGGACAGTTCGCAGATGCTCTACTTTGCCTCGCTGAGACCGGGGCACTTCAAGTTGTATTCGACGCCGCACGATTCTTTCTGGTGCTGTACTGGAACGGGCATGGAAAACCACGCGAAGTACGGTGAGTTTATCTATGCCCATACACATGAGACACTCTTTATCAACCTGTTTATCGCCTCGGAGCTGCGTTGGCAGGAGAAGGGTCTGATCCTCCGGCAGCTGACGAACTTTCCAGATGAACCCAGAACCCGGTTGTATGTCTCGTGCGCCGAGCCTGTCGAGTTGACGCTCAGTATTCGCAGACCTGCCTGGGCCGGAGAGGGTTTTGCCGTGTGGCTTAACGGTGAGCCACTTGACCTCGAGAGTACCCCAGGTACATATATCAACCTGCGACGCGTTTGGGAAACCGGTGATACTGTTGGTGTGAACCTGTCACCGCAGTTAAACCTCGAGGCGTTGCCCGATGACCCGAATTGGGTCGCGGTGCTCTATGGGCCAATTGTCCTTGCCGCGGAGCTTGGACGCGAAGACCTGCCTCCGAACGGGGAACAGGCTCTCGGAGCAGATCACCATGCTTACGTTCAAGACCCGGTACCTGAAGTGCCCAAGCTTACCGTCGACGCAGATGA
Source organism: Truepera sp. (assembly GCA_048594695.1). Classification (GTDB taxonomy): domain Bacteria; phylum Deinococcota; class Deinococci; order Deinococcales; family Trueperaceae; genus Truepera. Next base: position 4,077 of record JBMDWS010000323.1, read on the forward strand.
ACAGCTCCTGACGCGCATCGAGCGGGTAGACGCCTTGCCTTTGGCTTTTCGTACCGTGGGCCTGGGCGCGCCGAGCGACGTCTCCCTGGTACCGTTTTTTCGCCTTCACCACCAGCGCTATACTGTCTATCTCCAGCGACTAGAGGCGGGAAAGATGGGCTAAACCGTTCAAGAGGCTTCTTTTCAAGCCGATGACAGCTCTTGCCTGCAGACATTCAAGCCGAATCGAAGGTAAATGAGGAACGATGACTGAATATCCGAGACCCCAGTTCAGGCGTGAAGCCTGGCTCTCGCTTGACGGCTCCTGGAGCTTTTCGTTTAGCGAAACGCTTATTCCCAAGGATGTCGACTGGACACATGAGATTACTGTCCCTTTTCCGCCTGAGTCCAAGCTTTCGGGCATCCACGACGAGGGCTTTCATCCGGTGGTCTGGTACAAACGTGCCCTCGAGATTCCGCAAGCCTGGGCCGGAAAGCGACTGCGTCTGCACTTTGGCGCGGTGGACTACCGTGCCCGAGTCTGGGTCAACGGGCAGTTCGTGGCGCATCATGAAGGGGGACACACGCCCTTCTGGGCCGACATCACGGACGCGCTGACGGGGACCGAAAATGAGATCGTCGTGTGCGCCGAGGACGACCCTCTCGACCTTGCCAAACCGCGCGGCAAGCAGGACTGGCTTTTGGAGCCTCACGGTATCTGGTATCCGCGCACGACAGGCATCTGGCAAAGCGTGTGGCTCGAGCCCTTGCCGGAGGTGCACCTCGCGTCCCTGCGCCTGACGCCGAAAGTTACCGATCTGAGCGTGCGGCTCGAGGCCGAAGTGAGCGGGACCAAAGCAGGGGACAAGCTGCGGGTTACGCTTACGCATGAGGGCAAGACGCTCGTTGAAGACAGCTTCGCTCTGAACGGCGCGACGCTGTCCCGGACGCTATTTCTGGACGATCCCGGTATCGACGATGCGCGTAACGCTTTCTTGTGGAGCCCTGAAACGCCGACCCTGCTGCCCCTCACTCTCGAACTCGTTCGGGGCGACGTGGTGCTCGACGTAGTCGAGAGCTATACGGCCCTGCGGCAGGTCGAAACGCGGCGAGGGCAGTTTTTCCTCAACAGCCGTCCCTACTTTATGCGGCTGGCGCTCGATCAGGGCTACTGGGACGACGGGCTGCTCGCGGCCCCCGACGACGACGCGCTCCGTAAGGACGTCGAACTCGCCAAGGCGATGGGCTTTAACGGCGTACGCAAGCACCAGAAGATCGAACATCCGCGCTACCTCTACTGGGCGGACCGCTTAGGGCTTCTCGTCTGGGAAGAGTTGCCGAGCGCCTACGCCTTTACCCCAGATACAGCGCCGAGACTCACCAGAGAATGGCTCGAGGTCATAAACCGCGACTACAACCATCCCTGTATCGTGGTGTGGATGGCCTTTAACGAGTCGTGGGGCGTGCCGGAACTGCCCGCCTCGGCCCCGCAGCGCGACCTCGTGGCAGGGTTATATCACCTGACCAAGGCGCTCGACCCCAGCCGCTTGGTGATCGGTAACGACGGCTGGGAGCATGTCGTTTCGGACCTCCACACCATCCACGACTACGCGGGCGATCCGGAAATCCTGCGGGAGCGCTACGGCACGCCCGCAGCGTCGGCGGCCTCGAGCGCCCATATACGCCCGGCAGGCCGGGATATCGTCCTGAGTGGGTACGACCTTGGCGACGCGCCGGTCATCCTCTCGGAGTTCGGCGGGATTCGCTACGCCAAAGGGGGTGAGGGCTGGGGCTACAGTCAGGTCGAGTCTCCCGAAGATCTGCTGACGAACTACCGCGCAGTCGTCGCGGCTGCGTCGGAAGCAGGGCTCGCAGGCTTTTGCTATACCCAGTTCGCCGACACCTTTCAGGAACAGAACGGTCTGCTCTTTAGCGACCGGACACCTAAAGTCGCCCTCGAGCAGCTGTTCGAGGCGACGGCACAGCGACGCCGCTAGACGCTTGGCAAGAACCATCCCCGGACATGTCCGGGGATGGTTCTTGCCGGTGATCTTTGTGGTGTATTTCGGAGCGCGCTGCTTCTTCCGGGCTACTGCCCGTAGACCGTCGTATACCGCCTGTGCAGTTTATCGATATCGTCCTGGCTCAGAGGGACAGGTGTGCCGAGCTGCAAAGCCAGGTAGGCGGTGCGGGCGACGTCCTCACACATGACGGCCGCCTTGACGGCCTCCCTCGGCGTTTTGCCGATCGTAAAAACACCGTGGTTTTGCATGATGATGGCAGGGGATTTGTGCCCCCGCAACACGCGCACGACCTCGCGTCCGATCTCCTCCCCACCGATGAGTGCGAACCCACCCAGCGGAATCGGTCCCCCGAACTCGTCGGCCATCGCGGTCAGAAAGCAGGGGATCTCCCGCCCGACCGCAGCGAAGGCGGTCGCGTAGCGGCTGTGGGTATGGACGATGCCGCCGACCTCGGGCATTTCGCGGTAGATGTAAGCGTGCGTGGCAGTGTCCGATGAGGGTTTGTAGGTGCCTGCCAAGACCTCTGCGTTCAGGTCGGTATGGACCATGCTTTCGGGCGTGAGTTCGTGAAATTCCAGCCCACTCGGCTTGATGAGCATCGTGTTCGACGCAAAGTCGCGGGCGCTGATGTTGCCGCTCGTCCAGGCGACGAGGTCGCTCGCGGGCAGAACGGCGTGGAGGCGAGTCAGGTCTTGACGGAGGGACTCGAGACTCACAGGACGGCCTCCTCAGGTTCTTGCGCCAGGCGCAGGTTACGCAGGCGTTTCATGACCCCGCCCGGTTCTTCGGCAGAAGCGCGTCCGAACAGGTCGTGGAGGTAGAGGTAATCCTTATAGAGTTCGTTGTAGACCTTGACGTTTTCGGCTACCGGTCGGTAGACCCTGTCGCTCAGGCCTCCCATCTTGGCGGCGGCTTCGGCAATATCCCCGTAGACTCCGGCCGCGACGGCGGCGTGCATGGCGCTGCCCAGGGCTGGACCTTGCTTGGAGCGGATCACGTAGATGTCTCGCTGCGTCACGTCGGCGTAAATCTGCATCATCAGCGGGTTTTTGTCGGGTAGACCACCCGCCGCAATGACCTTGGTGATCGGAACACCGCTTCCCTCCAGGGTCTCGAAGATGAGCCTTTTGCTAAACGCAGTGGCCTCGAGGAGCGCCCGGTAGATGTCGGGGGCGCGGGTCGCGAGGGTCATACCGACGAGAAGCCCGGAAAGCTCGGCGTCGACCAGGATGCTCCGGTTTCCATTGATCCAGTCGAGCGCCAGGAGGCCGTGCTCGCCGGGGCGCTGCTTGGCGGATTCCTCGGTGAGGTAGGCGTGCAGGTCGAGTCCGGCTTCTTCGGCCTGCGCTCTGTACGTCTCTGGCACACCGTTCTTGACGAACCAGGCGAAGATGTCGCCGACGCCGCTCTGTCCCGCCTCGTAGCCGTAGTAGCCGGGAATGACCCCGCCCTCGACGACACCGCACATCCCCTCGGCTTCATGAAGCTCTTCAGCGACGAGGATGTCACAGGTCGAGGTGCCCATGATCATGACGAGGGTGCCGGGTGCAACGTCCCCGGTCGCGGGCAGGGTCACGTGCGCGTCGACGTTGGCGACAGCGACGGCGGTACCGGGGTTAAGCCCCATCCAGGCGGCGGCTTCCTCGGTGAGACCGCCCGCTCGGCTCCCCAGGGGCGCGAGATCGCGGGACAACTTTGTGTCGACGAAATCCGCGAAATCCGGGTTGAGCGCTGCGAGAAAATCTCTAGAGGGGTAATCGCCGTCCTGATAGATGGCTTTGTAGCCCGCTGTGCAGGCGTTACGTGTCTCGTTGCCCGTCATCTGCCAGATCGTCCAGTCGGCAGCCTCGAGAAAACGCTCGGCGCGGGCGTAGACCCCCGGGGCTTCCTCGAGCAGTTGTAGGGCCTTGCTAAATAGCCATTCCGAACTTATCTTGCCCCCGTAGCGTGGTAGCCAGGGTTCACCTCGCTCCCGCGCCAGTGCGTTGATACGGTCGGCCTGCGGCTGCGCGGCGTGATGTTTCCAGAGCTTGACCCAGGCGTGCGGGTCGTCCCGAAAGTCTGGTAGCGACGATAACGGCGTCCCGTCACTTAGTGTCGGCAGGACGGTGCAAGCGGTAAAGTCGATGGCGACACCGACAACCTCGTCCGCGCTGACGCCGCTCGCTTCAAGCACGTCGGGAACCGCGTTTTTGAGAACGTCCAGATAGTTTTCGGGATTTTGCAGGGCCCAGTCGTTGGGTAGCCGTTTGCTGGACCCCGGCAGGGTACGGTCGATCACGCCGTCGGCGTAGGTGTGAACGGCGCTGGCAATTTCTTGACCATCGTCCGTGTTGACCAAAAGTGCCCGTCCAGATTCAGTGCCGAAGTCGATGCCAATCGTGTAGGTTGCCAAGAGACCTTTCCTTTCGCCTTAGCAGATGGGGAAGAGAACGCCAGAGCCTAGTCGCGCAGTTATTGTGAACGCTCACAACAGTAGCACGACGCCGTCTAGCACGTCAAACACGCGATTTTTGCTTTGTAGCCAACGCTCCGGCTGCGGCGCGGCTATTGACAGCGCCTAGCGGCTTTCCTATGATGTGATCGTTCACAACACGTAAGCAGGACCGAAAACGTGGGGAGAGGCGTGTAACCATATGGGTCGGTAGCCTTGTCGCAGCGAGCGTCGTACTAAGGCGACGTCAACCTTCGATTCTCAACTATCTTTTGGAGGCAGTATGAGCTTGAAAAAGTGGCTTGCAGGTTTACTGGTTGTTGCGGGTGTCGCGCAGGCACAGACCGAAGTGGTGTGGTGGGACTTCTTGGGCGGTGGGGACGGCGTGCGCATGAAGTCGATGATCGACGCCTTTAACGCTGAGCACCCCGATATAAAGATCAATGCGACCACGCTCGAGTGGGGCGTCCCTTTTTATACGAAGGTGCAGACCTCGGTGGCAACCGGTCAAGGCCCCGACGTCATGACGTATCACCTCTCGCGCTATCCGCTGGGAATCGAGCAAAACGTTCTCAGCCCCATCACCGACGAAGAGCTTGCCAGCGTCGACCTGTCGAAGAGTGATTATCCGGAAAACCTTGTCGAAGCTGCGACCTTCGATGGTCAGATGTACGGCATCCCTCTCGATGTGCACTCGATTATCCTCTATTACAACAAGGATATTCTCAGGGAAGCCGGGCTCTTGGGCGAAGACGGGTTGCCGATGGGTCTTGATGGTCTAGACAACTTCAACGCGGCGCTCGCCAAGATCGCAGAGACAGGGAAACTTCCTCTGTCGCTTTCGAATACGGCGGATTCGGGGACGGTTTGGCGTCTGTTTTATAGCCTGCTCGAGCAGCAGGGTGGGCAGGTTGTTGAAAACGAAGAGGTCGTCTTGGACGATAAGGCGACAACCGCGCTCGCAACGATGACCGACTGGACGAGTAACGGCTACACGCGCAAGAACGTCGAGTACCCTGCGTCGATCGCCCTCTTTACCGGTGGCGAAGCCGCTTTCCACATCAACGGCGTTTGGGAAGTCCCGACAATGGTCGATCTTGCCGATAAGGGTGAGCTGTTCGACTGGGGCGCAATCGCCCTCCCGACATTTTTCGATCAGCCTGCAACCTGGGCCGATTCTCACACCTTCGCCATTCCCAATAACCCAGATATGGCACCCGAGAAACGCGCTGCGGTTCTCGAGGTCATCGCCTGGATGAACAAGAACAGCATTACTTGGGCGACGGCGGGGCACATCCCGGCGTACTCGCCGGTGGTCGCGAGCCCCGAGTATCAGGAAATGGAACCCAACGCTACCTACGCGGTTCTCGCAGATACTGCCGTATTCGACCCGCGCACGCCCATCGCCGGTGTCGCTTCGCCTATCTACGACGCCGTCGGGAACTTCCTCGAGCCCGCTGTCAACGGACAGCTGCCTGCAGATGAGGCCGTGGCGATGTTCGCTGAGGAGCTCGAGGCGCAGCTCCGCTAAGTAGGTCGTTCGCCCGCTCTACCTTGAGACCTGAAACCCTCGAGGTAGAGCGTTCCTTATACCTTCAGGAGTGACTATGACGCAAACACGAAAACGGCGCAATTGGCGGATGTGGCGCGACGCTCTTTTGCTTATCGCCCCTTTCACCCTGCTCTATCTAGTTTTCTTTATTTTCCCTACCTTCAGGGTCTTCCAGCTCTCGTTTATGGACGCACCCCTTATCGGAAAAGGTGAGTACATCGGCCTCGAGAATTATCGCGAGCTCATGACCGACTCTCGCTTCTGGTCGTCGATCCGCCACACCTTTTACTTCGTGCTCCTGACCGTCATTCCCAATACTGCCGTAGGCCTTATCTTCGCACTGATGGTGGTACGGCTTCATCGGCTCAAAAGTCTTGTGCTGGCCGCCTTTTTTTTGCCGAATATGCTGACTGTGGGCGTTGTCACGCTGATCTGGGGATGGATGTTGGACGGTCAGTTCGGCATTTTGCAAAACGTGTTTACACTCTTTAACGGAGAGGCTCTGGCCGTTTTTAGAGATCCGAACTGGGCGATGCCCGCTGTGGCGTTTATTACCGTGTGGTGGACGGTCGGCTTTAACATGCTGCTCTTTATCGCTGGGTTGCAGGGGATTTCTAAAGAGTATTACGAGGCGGCCTCGCTCGATGGGGCGACGGGCGGTCAGATCTTTTGGCACGTGACCTGGCCCCTGCTCTGGCCGATCACCTCGCTGGTTCTTACCTTGCAGCTCATCGCCCAGCTTAAGATCTTCGATCAGGTCTACCTGCTGACCGGGGGTGGGCCGTTCAATTCGACGATCGTCACCCTGCAGTACATGTATAACGAGGCCTTCCAAAACTTTAACGGCGGCTACTCCTCGACGATTGCCGTTGCCCTCTTTATCATCATTCTTGTCGTGTCGCTCGTGCAGGCACGCTTGCTGCGAACAGGAGCTGCCCGGTGAGTCAGGTTTCAACCTCTGCAAGGTCCGTGTTGGAGGACGCTAGCCCCGCACGCGTGCGCAGGGCTCGAGGGCGCCGACCCAACGTTCCGGGTGTGATCGGGACGATCTTCACCCTAATCATGGCGGCTCTCTGGTTCTTCCCGCTCTACTGGGCTGTGGTGACGTCGCTCAAGCGGGAGAGCGACGTTCTGGCGAGTCCACCTTCGTTTTTGCCCGTCCCCCTGAGCTTCGACGCGTATACATCGGTGCTGCGCCAGAGCGGGCTTTTGCGCTGGTACTGGAACAGCACCCTTACGACCGTCATCATCACCTTTTTAATCGTGTTCCTTTGCATGCTCTGTGCCTACGCCCTCTCGAAGCTCGACTTCCCGGGCAAGAATCTGCTCTTCTGGGCGCTGCTGGCAGGCTTCATGATTCCGGGTCAGGCGCTTACCGTGCCGCAGTTTATCCTCATGAACGATCTAGGGGCAGTCAACACCTACGCGGGGATTATCCTGCCGCAGCTTATTGCGCCCGTCACTATCATCATCTATAAACAGTTTTTCGACCGGGTACCGCACGAGTTTCACGACGCGGCGGTGATCGACGGTGCGAGCGAGTGGCGGATTCTCTTTAACGTCTATCTGCCAATCAACTGGGGGATCACCTGGGCGCTGGCGATAACCACCTTTATTGGTCACTGGAACGCCTTTTTCTGGCCTTTTATCATTACCACCTCGGAACAGATGATGACGATCCCGGTCGGCATTACCCAGGTGAACGACGCCTTTGGGGTGCAGTACGCCCGGACAATGGCTGTCGCGGTCCTGGCGGGTCTGCCTGTCGCGACCCTCTATCTCATCTTCCAGCGGCGCGTGACCGAAGGCATCATGGCAACCGCCGGGCTTAAAGGCTAGAGCCCAACCCATTCGTAACCGGAGGGCACCGCAGTGGGGGTGTGCCTTTAGACCGATCTACGTCTTTTCGCCTTGATTCCATCAGGAGAGCACTATGACGACCCGCATCAAAATCGACCTCGAGCGCACCTTAAGCCCCCTCGACCACAACGTCTTCGGCGGTTTTGCCGAGCACCTGGGCCGTTGCATCTACGGCGGAATCTTTGAGCCGGATTCGCCCCACGCCGACGAACAGGGACTTCGTAAGGACGTTCTGGAAGCCCTCAAGCGTCTCAAGATGCCCAACATTCGTTATCCGGGTGGCAACTTCGTCTCGGGGTACCGCTGGCGCGACGGGGTCGGCCCCAAAGAGGACCGGCCTGCCCGCATGGAACTCGCCTGGCACGACGTGGAGCCTAACACCTTCGGCACCAACGAGTTTGTGGACTTCTGCCGCAAACTGGGCACCGAGCCCTACATGGCGGTCAATTGCGGCGACGGCGACATGCGCGACGCCCGCGACTGGCTCGAGTACTGCAACGGCACCAAGGACACGGCGCTCGTCAAGCTGCGTAAGTCTCACGGTTACGACGCGCCGCATAACATCAAGTACTGGGGCATCGGCAACGAGGTCGACGGCCCCTGGCAGATCGGTTTCAAGACGCCCGAGGAGTACGCCCGCGCCTACACCGAGTACGCCAAGGTGATGAAGTGGACCGACCCCTCGATCAAGCTCTTCGCCTCGGCCCTGTCCCTGTGGAGTCGGGATATCGTCGAGCGGGCGCAACTGCTTCTGGAGCAGGCTGGAAACCTTATCGACTACATGGCGCTTCACTGGTACGTCGGTAACAACGAAGAGCGCGGCTACCGCGAGGGCGACTTTGCGTCTTACATGGCGGTCTCCGAGCTGCTCGAGGACCGCCTCACCTCCTACGAAGGCCTCATCCGGGCACTGATGCTCGACAACCGCCTGACCAAGCCTATCCATATCGCTGTAGACGAGTGGAACGTCTGGTACCGGACGGGCAACGATGAGAAGCTCGAGGAGGTCTATAACCTGGAAGACGCCCTCATGACCGGGATTCAGCTGAACGCTTTTATCCGTCATGCGGGAAGCGTCAAGTTCGCCAACATCGCGCAGATCGTCAACGTCATCGCGCCCGTGATGACCCGTCCCGATGGACTGTTTTTGCAGACCATCTTCCATCCTTTCGAGGTCTACAGCCAGACTGCCGGGGACACCGCACTCGACGTGCACTGGTCGGGCGATACATTTTCGACCCCCGAACACGACGCCGTACGCTTTTTGGATGTGGCGGCGACGCTCGACACGTCGGGCAAAAAGCTCGCGGTATATGTGGTCAACCGCAGCCCCGACGCGGAGATCGAGAGCGACATCAGTGTGCTCGAGGGCCAGTTTTCCGGTGGGGGTAAGGCGTACGTCATCAACGGGGCCGATGTTCAGACGGTCAACTCGTTCGATACCCCCGACGCCGTGACAACCCGCGAAACGGCGCTCTCGGCTTCGGGCAGCCAAACGACCTACGCCTTCGAGCCGCACTCGGTCACGGCGCTGGTCTTCGATCTCGGTTAGGACCTTCGGCGTGCGTTCCCTCGCGCTCCTTTTGCTCCTGCTCATCGGTCTGCCCGTTTTGGCGCAGGCCGATGAGGACGTGGCGAAAGAGGTACTCGACTCGAGCCGCAACATCCATGACCCGGCGGTGATAAGGGCAAATGGGGTCTACTACCTTTTTGCGACGGGCAACGGCATTCCCATCCACTGCTCGGAGGACCTGCAGGTCTGGGATCTCTGCTCCGCTGTCTTTTTTGCCGAACCGGACTGGCTCTCCGAGGCTGTGCCCGGCGTGACCAACCTCTGGGCACCCGACATCTCCTACCGGAACGGACGCTACGACCTCTACTACGCTGCGTCGACCTTCGGGAGCAACCGGTCGGTCATCGGGCTGGCAACCAATACAACCCTAGACCCGGACAGCCCCGACTACGCCTGGCGTGACCGAGGGTTAGTGGTCGCCACGACGCCGGAGAACGATTACAACGCCATCGATCCCAACGTCGTCACCGACGATTCGGGCCGTGTGTGGCTGGTGTTCGGCTCTTACTGGACGGGCATCAAGGGGCTCGAGCTCGAGCCCGCGACGGGAAAGCCCATCGAGGGTGCGCCCCTTCACAGCCTCGCAACTCGGCCCGATCCTCCTTACGCGATCGAAGCGCCGTTTATTGTCTACCACGCGCCGTATTATTACCTCTTCGCTTCATACGACGCCTGCTGTCAGGGGGCGCAGAGCACCTACAACATCCGGGTCGGACGGGCGGAAGCGGTCATGGGGCCATACCGCGACCAGGACAATGTGCTGATGATGGAGGGAGGTGGCACCCTGCTCGTCGAGGGGCAGGGTCGCTGGCGCGGGCCGGGACATCAGGCCGTCCTGCAGACGCCCGGTGGTGACAAGCTCGTGTACCACGCCTACGACGCGGACTTTGGTGGCGTTCCGACGCTCAGGGTCAAGGACCTCATCTGGTCGAAAGCGGGTTGGCCCAAGGTTATCGGCGCGCCCTGAAGCCTTTAGGGTCGAGGGGTGCCCCGTGGCGGCGCAGTGCTCGAGCGCAGCACGAGAAGTGGCGTAAGCGGTGTTTGGACAGGCGGTGACGTGCCTTCCATGAGCGCCACGATAAGCTCGGCGCACTGCTTGCCGAGTGCGCTGAAATTCTGCTGCACGCTGCTTAACGGGGGCTCGTAATAGGACGCTTCGGGGAGGTTGTCGAAGCCGATCACCGAAACGTCTTCGGGAACCTTGAGACCGTGTTCACGGAGCGCGCGCAGGGCACCCAACGCCATCTGATCGTTGCCGACGACGAGCGCGGTGAATCCTGTGCTGCGTGCCAGCAGCCTTTTGACCGAATGGTAGCCGCTCTCGGCCTCCCAGGTCCCCTCGACGTTGTCCAGAAGGGTGAGGCCGTGTTCGGCTAGTGCGCCGAGCAACCCTTCGTGACGCTGTCTCGCGTCCCACCAGTTGAGCGGACCACTGACCTCGGCGATGCGCGTGTGCCCGAGTTTAAGCAGGTGCTCGGTCGCAAGCCGCGCGCCCTGAAGCTGGTTGATCTCGAGGGCGGGTGCGCCTACGGTGGCTTCCGCGTCGACGAGAAGAAAGGGCACGCTGCCGCAGAGTTCTTTGATGTGTGCTACAGGCACGCCGATGATGGGCGCAATGAGTACCAACCCATCGACGGCCTGGGTGAGGAGCTGTTCGATGAGGCTGTGGAGTTCCCCTAGCTTGGGCGCGCTCAGGGTGGCAAATAGCAGCGTGTAGCCGCCTTCGCGAAGGGCCGTTTCGACACTGGTAATGGTCTGGGAGGGACCATAATAGCTCGCTCCCAACGTGATAAGCCCCACGCGGTGCGAGCGCCGCGTGACGAGGCTACGGGCAAATGAGTTCGGGCGGTAGCCCAGGTCCTGAATGATCCCTTCGACCAGCTTGCGGGTACCGGGCGAAACGTTCTGGTGCCGATTGACGACGCGTGAGACCGTTTGATAGGAGACGCCCGCGACTTTGGCGACTTCCGAGATGGTGACGGCTTTGGGTGTGGGGCGGGCCATGTGGGTTCATCCTAGCAGGTCCGTTACAGGCTCAAACGATACGTTCATCTTGACTGCAGGGAGAGCTATCGCCTAAAATTGTGAGCGATCACATCAGTGCAGGGAGGGCGGTTTTCGTACTGCGGCGTCCTCTTTTTGCGCCCCCGGGAGCCCCAAAGTGAAAGAACTCGCCACGCCCGAAATTTGGTTCATTTGCGGCTCACAGCATCTCTACGGCCCCGGTCCGCTGGAAGAGGTCGCAAGAAACGCGCGCGAAGTGGCTCAAAATCTCGACGCCTCAGGTCGCTTGCCTGTTCCGCTCGTCTATAAGGCGCTTTTGACGACCCCGGAAGAGATTAGGGCGCTCTGTCTCGAGGCCAGCGCCTCTCCGAATTGCGCCGGTCTGGTGTTGTGGATGCATACCTTTTCCCCCTCGAGGATGTGGATCGGCGGTCTCTCGGTACTGAGCAAGCCTTTTTGCCACCTGCACACCCAGTTCAACCGCGACCTGCCCTGGGATACCATCGACATGGATTTCATGAACCTCAATCAGGCCGCCCACGGCGACCGCGAGGCTGGTTTCATGCATACCCGCATGCGGCTCGGGCGCAAGGTGATCGTAGGGCACTGGAGCGACCCCGAAACGCAGGCACAACTTGGTGCCTGGGCGCGTGTCGCGCACGCCTGGCACGATATGCAGGGTGCGCGGTTTGCCCGTTTCGGCGACAACATGCGGCAGGTCGGCGTCACGGAAGGCGATAAGGTCGCGGCGGAAATCCGCTTTGGCGTGTCGGTCAATGGTTACGGTGTCGGGGACCTCGTCGAACGCGTGAACGCCGTGTCGGACGCGGACCTTGACGCACTTATCGAGCAGTATGAGAGCGAGTACGTCGTTGCCGACGGGCTGCATAAGGGCCAGGCGCAGCACGATTCGTTGCGCGACGGGGCGCAGATCGAACTGGGTTTGCGGGCGTTTCTCGAGGAGGGTGGGTTCAAAGGCTTCACCACGTCGTTTGAAGATCTGCATGGACTCAAACAGTTGCCGGGTCTGGCGGTGCAGCGTCTGATGGCTGACGGCTACGGGTTCGGGGGCGAAGGGGACTGGAAGACCTCGTTTTTATTGCGGGCGCTCAAGGTCATGGCGGGAGGAGAAAAGACCTCGTTTATGGAGGACTATACCTATCATCTCGACCCTTCGGGCTCGCAGGTCCTGGGCTCGCACATGCTCGAGGTCTGCCCGAGTATCGCGGACGGGAGGCCGAGGCTCGAGTGCCATCCGCTCGGCATCGGCGGCAAAGCAGACCCGGTGCGGCTCGTATTCGACGCGCTGACCGGACCCGCCATCAACGTCTCGCTCGTCGATCTCGGCAACCGTTTTCGGCTCATCGTCAACGAGGTCGAGTCGGTTTCGCATCCTGAACTTCCCAACCTGCCCGTCGCGCGGGCAGTGTGGGAATGCAAGCCGGATTTCAAGACGGCGCTCGCTGCTTGGATTTATGCTGGAGGCGCGCATCATACAGCGTACTCTTACGTTCTGGGGAGCGAACATATGGAAGACTTCGCCGAGATTGCCGGGATCGAACTCATCGTCATAGATGCCGACACGCGCCTGCGTGAGCTGAAAAACGATCTTCGCTACAGCGACCTTTACTACACGGTGGCTCAGGGGCTGCGGAACTAGCATGGCGTCCAATGCGAAAAGTATGCGTGCGGCACGTCTCCACGGCGTTCGCGATATCCGGGTCGAGGAAGCGCCGCGCCCGGAACGCGCCGAGGATGAGGTGCTCTTGCGGGTACGCGCTATTGGCGTCTGTGGGAGCGATCTGCATTACTACCTCGAGGGGGGCATCGGCACGGATAAGCCCACCGAACCCTTTACGCTGGGCCACGAGTTTGCGGGTGAAGTCGTCGAGGGGGGCGACCTGCCGCCCGGTACGCTGGTTGCCGTGGACCCGGCGCGCCCTTGCGGGCACTGCGAGTGGTGCCATGAAGGCTATCCAAACCTCTGCCCCAACGTGCAGTTTAATGGTGTGCCACCCTACCAGGGCGCGATGGCCGAGTTCATCACGGCGCGGCCCGAGGAGCTCATTGAACTGCCCAAAGGGTTCGACGCGGCAACGGCGGCCCTTCTCGAGCCGCTCGGTGTGGCGATTCACGCGGTGGATTTGGCGCGTCTTCGACCGATGACCTCAGTGACGGTGCTGGGTGCGGGTCCGATCGGGCTTCTTATCATGCAAGTGGCGCGCTGGAGCGGCGCAGGACAGCTGATCGTGGTCGAACCGCTGGCATATCGCCGCGATCTCGCGCTAAAACTGGGTGCGGACGTTGCTGTCGCCACATGGGAAGATGCCAAGCCCCTGACCGATGGACGCGGGACGGACGTCGTGTTCGAGGCTACCACCTCGCCTGAAGGCCCTCGGCACGCGACTGAAGCCGTGCGGATCGGCGGGAAAGTCATCCTCGTGGGGATTCCTGAAGGCGATCAGTTTACCCTTGGAGCCGGCGTCGTCCGGCGCAAAGGGCTGACCATCAAGATGTCCCGGCGGATGGGGCACGTCTATCCGAGGGCCATCGAAATGGTGCAGCGCGGTCAAGTAGACCTGCAGGCCATGATGAGCCACCGTTTCAGCCTCGAGGACACGCCGACTGCCTTCGAAACGCACGCCGAATACCGAGACGGCGTGATGAAAAGCGTGATCTTTCCCTTCGGAGACGACTAGCGTAAACGCTTAGGTCGTTTTGAGCATTCTCCGCCCCTCAACGTACAGTTGAGGGGCGTTCTGGTTGTTGCTGGATGTAAAGCGTAAGGGGTTGCTGTTTTGCCGACTTACCTTTTACCGCACATCAAAACGGTAGACCGTCCGCGATGTGAACGTCTTGCCGGGTTCCAGTCGCGTCGAAGGAAAGGTTGGCTGGTTGGGCGAGTCGGGAAAGTGCTGGGTTTCTAAACACATCGCCCAACCCTTCTCGTAGCGGACGCCACCCTTGCCGACGATCGTGCCGTCCAGAAAGTTGCCGGAATAGACCTGTAAGCCCGGTTCGGTGGTGCGGACGCTGAGGATGCGCCCGCTCTCTGGATCGTAGAGGGTCGCCACGTCGTCTAGAGCCGTGTGTGCACGCAGCACGAAGTTGTGGTCGTAGCCACCCGCGACGATAAGCTGTTCGTCCCCGTCATTTACCCGTGCACCCACGGGCCGGGCGCTACCAAAGTCGAAGGGCGTACCCGCGACGGGTCGCAGTTCCCCGGTCGGGATAAGTGTCGGGCCTACCGGCGTGAAAGACTCGGCCTGAACCGTCAACTCGTGTTCCAGAATGTCTCGCTGCGCGTTGCCCGAAAGATTCCAGTAGCTGTGGTTGGTCGGGTTGACAACAGTGGGTATGTCCGTCTCCATGCGGTAGTCGAGACGGAGTTCATGATCGCTCAGCGTGTAGGTGACGGTCGTCGTGAGCGTTCCAGGAAACCCCTCCTCGCCGTCCGGGCTGGTGTAGGTAAGCTCGAGCGCAGGTCCGTCCTGACCCATCAGCGGACGCCCTGCCCAAAGCCTCAGATCAAACCCCTTGGCTCCGCCGTGCAGCGTATTGGGCGGCTCGTTGCGGGTGAGGGCATAAGCGTGTCCGTCCAGAGAAAACTGGCCTCCGGCGATGCGGTTGCCGTAGCGCCCGATGAGCGCGCCAAAGTAGGGCGCGGTGTCGCGGTTCAGGTAGGGCTCGAGCGTCTCGTGCCCCAGGACGATGTCGCCGAGCGTTCCGTGCCGGTCGGGGGTGAACAGGCTGACGAGGGCGCCGCCGTGCGTGCTGATCTGGGCCTGAACGCCGCCCGGTGTAGTCAGGGTGTAGAGCGTGACAGCGTGTCCGCCCGCATACCCCCAAGGCTTCCAGGCAATCCTGCCCTGTTCGTTGCTGCCCTGTTCGTTACCAAGCGCTTCCGACTCTTTGGCGTTGCCTTCCGACATGATGACTCCCGAAGGTTCGTGATGTGGATCTGGACGATGGCGCGCCGTGCGGGTGAAGGCTAGAGCAGTTTACCCACCCGACTCGGCCAGGAGCGAGGCGTGATTCTTGATGACGATGTCGAGGTCGTGCTTGGCACGAAACGTCTCGAAGTTCGAGAGCCTCCGGGGCGTGTCAGGCACCGCCGATGTGCTGTCTGCCCGGACACTATACGCCACGCCGTGACCTGGCAGGCACTTGAGCCTATAGCCTGCTTCTGTAACCCGCAAAAACCAGTCCCAGTCCCAGTACGAGCCGACGGCCACGTCGAAGGGGCCGAGGTGGGTGTGAAACGCTTTCGGGTAGGCGACGCTCGAGGCGATCAGGGTGTTGTTCTCGCGCAGGCTTTCGGGAGTGGTGGGCAGGTCGTAGCGTTCACGCTGCGTCTCGAGGCCCTCGGCTTCGTGCACCACCCAGCACGGACGATAAACGAGGGAAGGTGTGTCCTTGAGCGCCGCGACGATCCGTGTCAGGTGTGCCCGGTCCTCCCACCAGTCGTCGTCGTCGAGGAGGGCGATACATTCACCCTGCGCCTGCCCCAGCGCCGTGTTTCGCGCCGCGACCTGCCCGCGTCCTTCGTTCATGAAGGCGCGGACGCGCGCGTCCCCGATCGTCTGGGCCGCGTTCAACCCGCTGCCGTTTCCGTCGTCGACAATGAGCGCTTCCCAGCTCCGATGATCCTGCATGGTTACAGACTCAAGCGCACGCAGGAGTATGTCGGGGCGATTGAAGGTTGGGATGACCACGCTAACCTTCACGGGGTTAAACCGTCCGAAGCTCGAGCGCCCGCTCGAGCGCCTCCGCGACCCCGCAGGCCTCGACGCTGCCGACCGTGACAAAGCGTTCGCGCATCGCGGCGGGTGCTTCGGCCATCACGACCGGGTGCCCAACGAGTTCCAGCATCGGCAGGTCGCCGGTACTGTCCCCGACCGCCATCACATTTTTGAGACTGATCTTCTGGCTCTCGACGAGGGCGCGCACGGCGGACCCTTTCGAAACGCCCTTGGCTGTGACGCTTATGAAAAGGGTGTTCTTGAGGGCGGGGGAGACGGCTGTCGAAACCTGAATGTCGGGCGTCCTGACGGAGGTAGCGAGCGCGCCCTTGTCCTGTGGGACGACCCACTGCGTCCGGACGACGGGTTCGTTGGCGGCAACATCCTCGAGGTTCCGCACAATCGCCGCTGCGCCGATCATGCCCGCGTGCGCTTCGCTCAAAGGGGTCTTGCGCTCGACGTAGAGGGCGTTGGGGGTGTAGAGCTCGAGCACCAGATTGTGCTCCCTCGCATGAGCAATGAGCGTACGTACGCTGGCTTCCTTGAGGGCGTGTAGCGAGATGATTTCGCCGTCGGCGTAGACCGTCATTGCGCCACTCTGAAAGATATGCGGGGTGCTCGGGCCGATACGCTCGGCGATGCGCCGCGCCAGCCCCACGCGGGGCCGCCCGGTGCACACCGCGAGGCGCATCCCGGCGCCCCTCACCCTGTCGATGGCCTGCCAGACACAGCTCGAGACCTGATTGCTCGAGTCGATGACGGTTCCGTCGAGATCCAAAACGACGAGAGGAATCACGCGGGTTCGGTCGCCGTCTCGTTTTTGGACTCGACTTGGGCTCTCTCGTCGACAACACTCAGAGAAAGCTCGAGCAGCTGTTCACGGGTGAGTGGGCCGGGTGCGCCGGTCAGCGGATCAGCGCCGCGCTGATTCTTGGGGAAGGCGATGACGTCGCGCAGGCTGCCCGCGCCCGAGAGCAGCATGATGAGTCGGTCGAGACCCCAGGCTACGCCGCCGTGGGGGGGTGCGCCGTAGGCGAGTGCGTCCAGAAAGAAGCCGAAACGCGCCTGCGCCTCCTCGTCGGAAAATCCGAGGGCGCGGAACATGGCCCGCTGCGTCTCGAGACTATAGATACGTAGCGAGCCGCCGCCGATCTCGAAGCCGTTCAGCACGAGGTCGTAGGCCCAGGCCCGGACTTGGCCCGGATCGCTGGTGAGAAGCGGCAGGTCTTCGTCTCGGGGGCGGGTGAAGGGATGGTGCATGTAGGTGTAACCGCCCGTCTCCTCGTCTTGCTCCAGAAGCGGAAAGTCCACGACCCACAAGAAGGCCAGTTCATCCTCTGGGATCAGCTTCAGCTCCCGGGCGAGCCGCAGCCGGACCGCGCCCAGCGCTTCGCAAGCGACGCGCCAGCGGCTGGCGACGATAAGGAGTACGTCGCCGTCGTTCGGGGCATGGGTCTGCAACGCAGCGACTTCCCCTTCGCTCAGAAACTTGGCGATCGGGCCGCCAAAGCCCGCCCCGTCGCGGCGCAGCCAGGCAAGGCCGCCCGCCCCATGCGTTTTGGCGTGGGCCTCGAGCTCCGCGAGACGCTTGCGGCTCAGGTCGCCTGCCTGCGCAGCCGGGACGGGGAGGGCCTTGACCGCCCCGCCACTTTCGAGAACCGTGGCAAACCCACGAAAGGCAGTGCCCGTGAATATGTCCGAGAGGTCGGTCAGCTCGAGGGCGAAACGCACATCGGGTTTGTCGGAGCCGTAGCGGCTCATGGCGTCGGCGTAGGTCAAGCGGGGAAAGGGGACCGGGATCTCGCGTCCGAGTGCAACCTTGACCACGTGTCCCATGAGTCTCTCGTTGATACCTAGGATATCGTCCTGATCGACAAACGACATTTCTATATCGAGCTGCGTGAAGTCGGGCTGGCGGTCGAGGCGCAGGTCTTCGTCGCGAAAGCAGCGAGCGATCTGAAAGTAGCGTTCGAAGCCGCCCATCATCAGGAGCTGCTTGAAGAGCTGCGGCGACTGCGGGAGCGCGTAGAAGCTGCCGGGCTGATTGCGGGCCGGTACCACGTAGTCGCGGGCACCCTCCGGCGTCGAGAGGGTCAGGAGCGGCGTTTCGACCTGCAAAAAGCCTTCGCCGTCGAGAAAGTCCCAGATGGCCTTGCTCACCTTGTGACGCAGGACGAGTGGCGCGGCGGCCTCGGGGCGGCGCAGGTCGAGGTAGCGGTAACGGAGGCGCAGTTCCTCGCTGACCTCGGCCTCATCGGGATTGTTGAGAACGAAGGGAGGCGTTTTGGCTTCGGAGAGGATAGTGATCGTGTCGGCCAGCACTTCGATCTCACCCGTGGCGAGTTTGGAGCTGCGCTGGTTTTCAGGACGAAGCCTGACGTGACCGTGCAGGCTCACGACGAACTCGGGGCGCAGTGTTTCGCCTGTTGTGAAGGCGCTCGAGCCCGGTTCGATCACGACCTGCAGCAGCCCCGAACGGTCGCGCAGATCGAGGAAAATGAGCCCGCCTAGATCGCGGCGGCGGTGAACCCAGCCCTGCAAGGTGACGTCCTGTCCTGCGTGCTCGGCGCGGAGCGTGCCGCCCATGTGGGTGCGCTTCGGTACGCTCATGCGGCACCTTCCTGGCGCGTCACGAGAAACGAGCTCAGGTCTGTTTCTGCAACCTCGAGCTGATCGCCCGAGGCGAGGTCTTTAAGCGCGTAGACGCCGCGCTCGCGCTCGCGTTCGCCCCGCAGACCCGCGTAGCGTGCGCCGCTGCGGTCGGCGTCCCTGAGCCCTTTACCGGGGTTGCGGCGGGTATAACCGTGCTGCACCGCGAGAACCTCTCGCAATTCGTGGGCCATTCGAGCAACCTCAGGGATCGCTGCGTCGTCCATCGGGACCAGAAACAGTGTCGGGGCTTCGGTCCCCGGTACGTTCACCCCATCGACGCCAAGGGCGTCGATCACGCGTTCGACGCCAAAACCCCAGCCGACCCCCGGCGTGGCGGGTCCGCCCAGACTCTCGATGAGGCCGTCGTAGCGTCCGCCCCCACCGAGCGCCGACTGCGCGCCGATATTCGGGTGGTGAATCTCGAAAGCGGTGCGGCGGTAGTAATCGAGACCACGGACGACGCTCGGGTCGACGTTGAAGGGAACGCCCCAGTCCGTGAGAAAGCCTTGAACTGCCTCGAAGTGTGAACGCGCCTCGTCGCTTAAAAAGTCGAGTGGGCGCTTGAGCGTGGCGACGATCTCCTGATCGCCCCGGTCTTTGCTGTCCAGCACGCGCATGGGATTCAGGCGCAGTCGTTCCTGTGAGGTTTCGGACAGGTCCGCTGCGCGTTTACCGAGTTCATCCTTGAGGTAGCGGTTGTAGGCCGCCGCGTCCTCGCGGTCGCCGACCGAGCCGAGCCGGACGCTTAGACCTTTCAGCCCGCAGGTCGTCAGGACCCGGTAGAGCAGGGTGATGGCCTCGGCGTCGATGAGGGGTGAGGCGAGGCCTAAAAGCTCACAGTCGACCTGATGAAACTGCCGGAAGCGACCGCGCTGGGGTTTCTCGGCGCGAAAGATCGGACCTTTACTCCAGAGCTTGACCGGGGTAGGCCAGGTGGTCATGCCGTGCTCGAGGTAAGCCCGCAGCACCCCCGGTGTGAATTCGGGTCGCAGCGTCAGCGAGCGCTCGCCCGCGTCGGAGAATGTGTACATCTCCTTTTGCACCACGAGGTCCGAAGACTCGCCAGCGGTTTTGACGAAGACCTCGCTATGCTCGAAAACGGGCGGGGTGATTTCCTGAACGCCCGCCCGCCCGAGAACCGTTTCGGCGCAGCGGTAGATGTGTTGCCAGGCGGGCTGGTCTTGAGGAAGGATGTCGGTGGTGCCTTTGACGGCCTGGAACTTCATAACACCCGAGTCTAGCACCCGAGTCTGCCGCTCGGTTACCGCCGGGCACCTGAACGGCTCGAGACTAGGTCTAGGGCAGGTTGGTGGGCAGCCCGTTACTCTTTACGCCGTCGACAACGACGAAAACGAAGCCGTAGCCCGCGCCCTCGGGAACGGTGAGGGTAATTCTCGAGGGGCTCCAGCTTGTCGGATTGATGCGTCCGCCGCCGTCGCCGTTAATGTCCGCGCCGAGAATCACATACGACCCCTTGGGTTTGCCCCCCTGCCCATCACCAAAGTAGCGCCCCTGCAAAACGAGTTCGCCGCCCATAGTTGTGGGGGCGGTAGCCGAAAAGAGTGTCGGTTGGACGTTGTTTTCGATGGTGGCCTGAGGTGCACAGGCTGCCAGAAAGAGTAAGACCAGCGTCAGAGACGCGCCAAGGATTCGTTTCACAAAAAAAGCCTCCTGCCCTTAAGCTTAGGGGCAGGAGGAAAGCTTGTCTGTGAGAGCTAGACGGTGACGGTCTCGAGCGCTTCTTCGCGGGCCCGGCCGATGGTTTCCATAAGTGAGTCGAAGGGAGTGACGAATTTTTCTACACCTTCGTCCTCGAGCGTCTGGGTAGCCTCGTCGAGGCTGAGGCCCAGTGACTCGAGCTTGGACAGAACGTCGCGGGCGTGGTCCAGATCCTCTTCGATCGTGGCTGCGGGTGTCCCTGTCTTGCGGTAAAGATTCATGGTCTTTTGCGCCATGGTGTTGATGGTGTTGGGGCCAATCAGTGGCGCGATGTACTTGTCAGTGGCGTAGGCCGGGTTTTTGGTGCCGGTGCTGGCCCAGAGAAGGCGCTGTTTGTGCGCGCCCTGTCCTTCAAGTTCCCTGAATGCGTCGCTGCCGAAGATCTCCATAAAGTCCTGATACGCCATCTTGGCGCTGGCGATAGCCACTTCCCCGATGAGGCTTTTAGCAGTCTCACCCTTTTCGCCACCCTCGGCGGCGATCGCCTCGAGCTTGGGATCGAGGATGGTGTCGATGCGGCTGAGGAAAAACGACGCCACCGAGGCGATACCCGAAATACTCTTGCCCTGCGCCAGACGGTCTTTGAGGCCGTCGATGTAGGCCTGCGCCACTTCGCGGTAGCGCGGTAGCCCGAAGATCAGCGTGACGTTGACATTGATCCCTTCGGAGATGACCTGACGGATGGCGGGCAAGCCCTCTTTGGTCGCAGGGATCTTGATCATCACGTTGGGGCAGTCGATGAGGTGCCAGAGCTGCCGCGCCTCTTTGATCGTGCCCTTGGTGTTGGTCGCAAGATCGGGGGAGACCTCGTAGGACACGTAACCGTCGGCTCCGTGCGTCACGTTGTAGATCGGGCGAAAAAGATCGGCGGCGTGCTGCACGTCCTCGACGGTGAGGGTCTGATAGATTTCCGGCACGCTTTGACCGCGCCGTGCAAGGCGGCGGATAGCCCCGTCGTAGTCACCGCTCCTCGCGATAGACTCCTCGAAGATGGCCGGGTTCGAGGTGAGGCCGCGAATCCCGTCGTCATCGATCATGTGCTGCAAGCCGCCGCCGGTAATCAGACCACGGCGCATGTCATCAAGCCACGGACTCTGTCCGAAGGTGGAAAGTTTTTCGAGTGGATTCATATAAGGCTCCTTCAACACTTTACCTAACAACGCTTATAAGTGTCTCATACTTCGTTCGGGCGGACTGTCGTGTGTTGTGCAAAAACACTGGCGGCGCGGCCCCCGTCGAGGCCGTGCCAAGTCTTTCTGTTTCGTATCCTACACCGCCCGGAAGCCGCGCCGAAAGCGAAAAAAACTGTGTCCTGGAAGGACACAGTAGACACGGCAGGGCTGAATGTACGAGGTCTTAGCGTTCTGGCTCGAGCAGCAGAATGCGCCGTTCCCAAAGGCGTCCGTGCGCGTCGACCCCTAGCTCCCAGATCGCCAGGTCGGGGCGGAGTTCGTAGGCGAGGGCCTCGAGGCGTGCAGCAAACTCACTGTCCCAAGTGTCTCGGCGCGTGATGAGACGTTCGACGAAGCGCTCCGGGGCCGTCCCGCCGACGGCGTAACTCAGGATTTCTTTCAGCTCACGCCGTGTCATTGGCGGCAAGGTCACTAAAATCGGCTTGAAGCGCGACCTCGGCAGTCTTACCAGAGACGGCAGCGACGACCTTCTGCCTAATTTCATCAAAGACCTGAGGACGATCCTGGAGATAAGCCGAGGCTTTCTCTTTGCCCTGCCCGATGGTCTCGCCGCCATACTTGTAGAACGAGCCCGACTTCTGGACGATGTCGAGGTCCGAAGCGATGTTGATGAGGTCACCGGTCTTGTCGATTCCACGACCGAACATGATCTCGACCTCGGCTTCCTTGAAGGGCGGCGCGACCTTGTTCTTGGTCACCTTGACCCGGACCTGGTTGCCGACTTTATCGGCCCCGGACTTCACGTCGCCTTTGCGCCTGACTTCCATACGCACCGATGAATAGAACTTCAGGGCTCGCCCACCCGGCGTCGTCTCGGGATTGCCGTACATCACCCCGATCTTCTCGCGGATCTGGTTGATGAAGATGGCCGTCGTGCGACTCTTCGAGAGCACGCCGGTAAGCTTGCGCAGCGCCTGACTCATCAAACGGGCTTGCAAACCCACATGCGAGTCGCCCATCTCGCCCTCGATCTCGGCCCGCGGGACCAGCGCCGCCACCGAGTCCACGACGATCACGTCGACCGCGCCTGAACGCACGAGGAGCTCGGTGATTTCCAGCGCTTGCTCGCCGGTGTCGGGTTGGGAAACCAGGAGCTCGTCGGTGTCGACGCCCAGGGCCTTGGCGTAGGTCGGGTCAAGGGCGTGCTCGGCGTCGACGAAAGCGGCTACTCCTCCGGCTTTCTGGGCTTCGGCGATGATGTGCAGACTTAGCGTGGTCTTGCCCCCGGATTCGGGACCGTAGACCTCGATGATGCGTCCTCTGGGCACACCACCCACACCCAGCGCCAGATCGACCGACTTCGAGCCGGTCGAGATGATCCCTTGCTGCAGGATGGTCTGGTCGTCGCCCAGGCGCATGATGGCACCTTTGCCGAACTGCTTCTCGATCTGTGAAAGCGTCGTCTCCAGGCTCTTGCGCCTCTGTACGTCTTGTGTCATTTGTGCCTCCGTTTCTAAATATTCAGCGTCATGGTCTCCATCATTCAGGTGTGAAGCGTGCTAAAAAGCAGCGACAGGGCTGCGAACGCCGTGCGTTCTCGAACCCAGTTGCGCTCGAGTGGAGGAAAGCGTAGCGCCCGAACCGTTTCGCGGCCTGTGGCGACTTCAAAAACAGCGACGTAGCTCTCGCCGACGGGTTTCCCCTCTGAGTTTTCAGGCCCCGCGACACCCGTTGTCGCGAGACCGTAATCGCTGTCAAAGCGTGCGGCGACGGCCTTCGCCATCTCGCGCGCCGTTTCGGCGGAAACGCTGCCGTGCGCCGCAAGTATCGCCTCGGGCACGCCGAAAGCCGCCTTCTGTTTCGCGTTATATGCTACCACGCCGCCCTCATAAACCGATGATGCGCCCGGGACCGAGGTGATGAGGTCGCCGAGCAAGCCGCCGGTCAGAGATTCCATCGTGGCGAGTGTCTGCCCCTTCTGTTCGAGTGCGCGCAGGACGACCGTGGCCAACTCGTCGCCGTCCTCGCCCCAGAGGTTGCCCGAAAGGAGCGCCCGGACCTGCCCTTCGACATCTTGAGCGACGTCTCTGGCCTCATCCGGACTCTCGGCTTTGGCAGCGACCCGGACCTGAACCCCGTCGCGCTTGGCGTAGGTGGCGACGCTCGGGTTGGCCCCGTTGGTAAGCGCCCCGAGCAGTTCGGCAACCGCGGACTCACCGATATTGTGGGTCTTGAAGGTCTTGCTGTAGAGGGCTGCCGGGGGCAGCTGGAGACGACCCACGACCTCGTTCAGCCACATGGGCTCGAGTTCGCGGGGCGGGCCGGGAAGTGCGATGATCCAGCGCGGTTTCCCGGCCCTTTCGGTCCGCACGAACCAGCCCGGCGCGGTCCCCTGCGGATTGGGCAGCGCTTCGGCCGACGGGATGAGCCAAGCCTGCTTGATGTTTCTCGCGGGAAACGTCTTCTGCCCGTAGCGGGCGAAGCGTGCTTTGAGGACGTCCTCGAGAGCCGCGTCTACTGCGGGCGTTTCCCCGACAACGGCGGCGATGGCTTCCCGTGTCAGGTCGTCGTCGGTCGGGCCGAGACCCCCGCAGGTGATCACGGCGTCGGAGCGCCCCAAGGCGCGCTCGAGCGCCTGCGTGACCCGCCCGAGGTTATCGCCGACTCGCTGCGACCACAAAATATCGACGCCCCGGCGTGCCAGGTCCTGAGCCATAAAGGCGCTGTTCGTGTCTATGATTTCGCCCAGAAGAAGTTCCGTACCAACGCTGAGGAGTTCTGCTTTCATAGGTAAAGCATACATGCGCACTCCACCCGACCCCTGCTCCTGGCCTGCCAACGTTGATCCCTACAGGCAATTGCGATTCACCCTTACATAACACCTCGAGAGGCCGGTAGTACTATACAAAGAGTGACCCTTTCAGTTCTGCATGTACACGCTGACCGGACCCTTTGCATCCTACGGGAGAACACATGAGCGAAATGACCCATCGAGATATGACGCTTGGTGAACTGCGTGCAAGCTCTTTTGCTGCTAAGGCGGGGCGCAGCGTCAAGCAAGAGCTCCGTGACAACCTGATCTGCCGCCTGCGTGAAAAAAAGACGGTTTTCCCCGGTATCGTCGGCTACGACGCGACCGTGACGCCACAGGTCGTCAACGCCGTGCTGAGCCGCCATAACTTCATCCTGCTCGGGCTGCGTGGTCAGGCTAAGACGCGCATCCTGCGGCAACTCACCGAACTCCTCGATCCGGAGCTGCCGGTGCTCGCCGACAGCGAGATCAACGACGATCCCTTTGCCCCCATCAGCGCCGAAGGCAAGCGCATCGTGGCCGAAGAAGGCGACAGTGCCCGCGTGAGCTTTTTACCCCGTGAAGCGCGCTACATCGAAAAACTCGCGACGCCCGACGTGACGGTCGCCGACATTATCGGCGACGTCGATCCGATCAAGGCTGCTAAGCTCGGGGTACCGCTGGGTGACGAGCGCAGCATCCTTTATGGCCTCTTACCCCGTGCCAACCGGGGTATCTTCGCCATGAACGAACTGCCCGACCTTTCGGGTAAGGTGCAGGTGGCACTCTTTAACATCATGCAAGAGGGCGACGTGCAGATTAAGGGTTACCCCATCCGGCTGCCCCTCGACGTGATGCTGGTCTTTTCCGCCAACCCCGAGGACTACACGGCGCGTGGCAAGATCATTACGCCGCTCAAGGACCGCGTCGGCTCGGAGATTCGCACGCACTATCCGGCGACTGTAGAGGAAGGGATGGCGATCACTGCACAGGAAGCCTGGACGGGCCGCGACCTTCAGGTCGCAGTGCCGGACTTCGTTGCGGAGATTGCCGAGGAAGTGGCCTTTGTCGCTCGTGACGACTCGCGGGTAGACAAGCACTCGGGCGTGTCGCAGCGCTTGCCCATCAGTCTCCTCGAGAACGTCGTTTCGAACGCCGAGCGCCGCGCCTACATCTTGGGTGAGGATGAGCCCATAGCCCGTGTGACCGACCTTTACGGCGCACTCGGGGCGGTGACGGGCAAGCTCGAGCTCGAGTACGAGGGCGAACTCAAGGGCGGAGAGGCTGTCGCCAAAGACATCGTTCGCCGCGCTATCGGGCAGGTTTTCAGCCGCCGCGCCGTCAACGCTGAAACCGCCGAGATCACCGACTTCTTCGAGTCCGACAACAACCTCAAGGTGCCCGACACGCTGCCGACCGCACAGCTCGTCAGCGTGTTCGAGGCGGTGCCCGGACTCATTGGCGCAGCCCGCGAACTCGCCGGGACCAACACCCCCCGCGATGTGGCGGTCGCTGCCGAGTTTATCCTCGAGGGTCTCTACGCCCGCAAGCAGGTGGCGCGCAGCGAGGAGCGCGGCTACAGCGCCGCCGAGCCGGACATGTCGCGCCAGACAAGGCAGCGCTGGAACTAGAGGATGGCGGACGGAACGGTGGTCACTGAAGGGTTTGCCAAGGCGCTCACGAACTACGCGGCGCGTGTTCACAGCCTTGCCGAACCTTCGAGCGACGCACAGTTCTGGACGAAGCCCTACCCGTACGGGAACAGCATGGGGCACCTCGTCTTGCACCTGACGGGCAACCTCAACTATTACCTGGGGGCGCGGTTGGCGGCAACGGGCTACATGCGCGACCGTGAACGCGAATTCACCGAATCTGCCCGGCCTCCCAAAGCTCGCGTACTCGCCGCCTTCGATGAAAGTGTTGCGACGGCGCTCCAGGTCATACGGAGCCAGACTCCATTGGCCTGGGGCGAACCGTACGAGGCGCAACACATCCAGCCGCACCTCGAGACCCGCTTCGATATCGTCTTGAACTGCGTGTCCCATCTGCATCATCACGTCGGTCAGCTGATCTACCTGCAAAAAGAACTCCTGAGGAGCTAGGGAGAGCCCATGCCCACGACCCGCTACAGCAAATACGAAGCGACCTTAGATGACCTCGACATGGCGGACCTGATGAAGATGATTCAGGAACGGCTCTTGGAGTCGGGGTATCAGCGTAACCCTTGGGACCCCGACCCCAACTATCAGCAGAGTATGCAAGACCTCTATGACGCGATCGCCGAGGCGCTCATTAAAAACGAGCTCGTCTCCGATGAGATGATTGAGAGTGCCATGGAAGCGGAAAACTGGATGGACTCGAAGCTTGGCGAGGTCGTCAAGGAACTCGCGCAGCGGCTCGAGCGCGAGGGCTACCTGAAGCCGCAAGAGGGCGACGGCGAGCCGCGCGATCCGAACGCTCCGGGTCAAGGGGGGCAAGGCCCGGACCGCGACCCGGGTCAGGTCAAGTTCGAGCTGACCAATAAAGCCATCGACTTTCTGGGGTATAGAACCCTGCGGGATGTGCTCGGCGGCGCGGGCCGGTCGTCGGTCGGCGCACACGAAACGAAGTTCCAGACGACGGGCGTCGAGGCCTCGGCGGAGTCCAAGCCTTACGAGTTTGGCGACACCATCAACATGAATATCCCCGAGACCTTCAAGAACGCCGCCAAGCCCGGCCTCAATGACGACGGCACCTTCGACCTGCAGTACGGGGACCTCGAGGTGGTTCAGACCGACTACAACTCGTCTGCGGCGACTGTGGTATTGCTCGACTGCTCGCACTCGATGATTCTCTATGGGGAAGACCGCTTCACGCCAGCCAAACAGGTAGCGTTGGCGCTCGCCCATCTCATTCAGACCCAGTACCGTGGCGATACGATCCAGTTCGCGCTGTTTCACAACTCCGCCGAGGAACTGCCCCTTGCCAAGCTGGCCCAAGCACAAGTCGGCCCCTACCACACGAACACCGCCGAAGGTCTGCGGCTCGCCCAGAAGATGCTCAAGCGGCAGAACAAGGACATGAAGCAGATCGTCATGATTACCGACGGCAAGCCGTCAGCCATTACGCTCCCGAACGGGCGCATCTACAAAAATGCCTATGGCCTCGATCCAATGGTGTTAGGGGAGACGCTGCGAGAAGTCGGCAACTGCCGCCGTCAGGGGATTCAGATCAACACCTTCATGCTGGCGCGCGACCCCGAACTCATCGCGTTCGTTCAGCGCGTGTCGGCGATGACTCAGGGCAAGGCCTACTTCACCACGCCCCATACCATCGGGCAGTATGTCCTCATGGACTTTCAGTCGCGGCGGACGAAGATGGTGAATTAGGGGTAACTCCGGGTGTGCCAAAACAGCCTTCATCGCAGGCGAAAGGTCCGTAGAGCCGGCTCGGAAATCCTGCAAAGCTTGTTTACTTCAGTGTTGCTACCGCAGGCGTCGTTGCCTGCGGTTCAAACTGGAAGGTTCTGACGTTAGAACGCTGGCTCCTGCTGCAGAAACCCCGCAACGACTCGGTTGAAGAGTTTCGGCCTATCTTCGTTCGGCAAGAGTTTGACGCCGCGTATGGGCAGGAGCGTCGTCTGGGGGCGCGCTGCTATAAAGTCCTGAGCGTCGCCAATCGGCGTAAAACTGTCACTGTCGCCCCAGAGGATAAGGGTCGGCTGCCGAACGCGTGGCCAGAGTGTGCGCACATTTTGGTCGAGGTTGCCGCTGATAAACGAGAAGATGACCCAGCGTGCATTGGGTTCGCGCAGGTTGGTGTCGTAATTGTCCAACACCTCGGGCGTCAGAGCCTCTACGGACGTGTACGCGTCCAGTAAAAAAAACCGCTGAGAACCGGAGTCGAGCAGGAACGCGTTTAGGAGCGATCCTAGAAAGCCACGAAATGTATTAAAGGTTTCGATGCGCTCGGCATTTTGTGGCCTCGAGAGTCGCTCGTACCCTGTCGGACTGATAAGCACCAGTTTGTATACAACGGTTGGGCGCGTCGCCGCAACCCGAAAATAGTAGGCGGCGCTGAGGCCGTTGGCGAGTACGGAGGCGGGTTCTCTCGGCACGGTCTGTAGGAAACTTGTAAGCTGTTCCGTCAGCAAGTTCTGGGTGTAGCGGATATCCGGACGGCTACTGCGACCGAAGCCGAGCAGGTCGAGGGCGTAGACGCGGTAACCCGCATCTGCCAACGCCGCGGCATTTTTGCGGTACTGAAAGAGGCTCGAGCCGCCGCCGATGCCGTGAACGAGGATCAGAGGTTTGCCCTCGCCTAGTACTTCATAGTAGGTCTCATAGGAGCCAAAAGAAACCGTGTGCGACGTTGCGCCAGAGATGATCGGCGCGCGCTTGGCCGATGAAGGAAGCGTCGCCGGAGCGCAAGCCGAAAGGAAAAAGAGACAGGCAAGCCAGTAGACTCTCCGTGATAAATGTGGCAGGCCCTTTGATACATTTGGACCCTTGTGTGACCAACCTCGTCTCGATACCTGTTGCACCTTTTGAC
>JBMDWS010000324.1:0-5629 GCA_048594695.1 Truepera sp.
GGCAGCCGGAAGACGAAGCCTAGATGGTCCTCCTTGCCCACGTTTTCGAAAGCAACGAGGTGGGTTCCGGGTTCGATCGTTGTGGGCAGCATAAACGCGTACTCGCCCAGCTTTATGGTGAAGTCCGGTTCGGGTGCAGGCACAGGCCGGGCTGCCTGCGTCACCGTGATGATCGCGGTGTGGGCCTGGTCGATGGTGGGACCCTGATCGCTAATCCTGTCGGCGTAGATGACGTAGGTTCCGGGCGTCAGCATCACCCCGACGCTGCGGCTCGTTCCGGGCAGGGTGCCCACTGCGCCCCCGGCGAAGACCTCGAGCGTTTCCAACAGCGTACCCACGGTTTTCTCGTCCGCCTTACCGGTGAAAAAAGCGATGATGCCGTCGCGGAAAGCTGCGGCGTCTGCACCTGCCTTGATCTTGACGATCTCGTGAGCGTAGATACTTTGCGACTCGTTCGCCAGCACAAACTCGGTGTAGCCGCTCTCGACTGTGTCTGGAACGCTGATGTGCGCGTCATGAACGGTGACGGTCAGGCCATGTGCGAAGCTCACGCCAAGATTGCCTACGAATAGGGTTAAGAGCGCAGCGACGAGGGCTGGGCCAAGCCGCGCGACTACCGGCCTTCGGGACCAACAGGGACGTTTCACGGGTTTACCTCCTGGCGACCGGCGTCTGCCGGGGCTCGCACAGGCTAGGCGACCCGCCGTCCCGCTGTCATGGGAGCGTGTCCTGCATCTGTCGGGACACGCTCGAGCAGGAATTTTGGAGGACTAAGAGATATCTAGAAGGCGCTGTCCTCGGCCTGACGGCACGCGGAGGCCTGGCAACCCGAGAGTTCCCCTAGCTTGCTCGAGAGTGCGCTCAGGAGGGCCGGGTCGGCGCTGGCGGCGATGTTCTCGAGCTCGAACGGGTCACTTTTCAAGTTGTAGAGTTCCTGTTCCTCGTGTCCGTCCGGGTAACTGTAAACGGTGTAGAGATACTCGGCCGACCTGAGCGCGCGGTAGACAGGAATGGGCAAGGGGCGGGCGGCATCCTCGG
Organism: Truepera sp.; assembly: GCA_048594695.1. Lineage (GTDB taxonomy): Bacteria > Deinococcota > Deinococci > Deinococcales > Trueperaceae > Truepera. Next base: position 1,039 of record JBMDWS010000324.1, read on the forward strand.
GAAAACCCTCGCGGGGCCAGAACTCGTGCAAGAGCTGCTGCCGTACAGGCAGCGTGCCGCCGCGCCCCAGCCAGGCCCCGAGCGAGCGCCCGTCGACAAAGGCGGGGGTCGGCGTCCCGACGAGATCGGTGAGGGTCGGTGCAACGTCCGATACGAGCGTGGGCGCGTCGACGATCTGCCCGGCGGGTACACCCGGCCCCTTCACGACGAGGGGCACGCGGGCCGAGGCCGCGTAGGGCGTGAGCTTGTAGAGGTCCAGCCGATGCTCGCCGTAATGCATCCCGTTGTCCGACATAAAAACGATGTAGGTGGACGTGAGTTCGCCGTTCGCTTGCAGGGTCTCGAGGAGCGCCGCGATCATCTCGTCGACGGCCTGAAGCATCTGCGCCTGCTTGCGGTAGAACGTATCGATCTTGGCGATAGCGGCTTCGTTCAGGGACGCCCTGCCCGCCAGCCAGGCGGGTTTGTCCGACATATCCGCTTCGTTGAACGACGGGGGGCGGGGCGCTTGCAGCCCCGGAAACAGGTCCTGATGGCGCGGTGCCGGAACGGGGGGTTCGTGTGGCGCGGTCGGGGCGAGGTAGAGAAAAAACGGCTCTGTGCCCTTGGCACTGCGCCTGACGAAATCCACCGCGAGGTTTCGCAGCACGTCGGTCTGGTAATCCTGTGGAGCATTGCCGTAGCGCACCACCCGACCGTTCTGGTTCATCGGGTAGTTGTACATGGCGTAGGGATTGGCTGCCGCACTTTGGGGAATATCGATAAGCCCGTACCACTCGTTCCAACCGGGCGGGATGTAGTTTTGACCGGGGTTCGTAAAACCTACGGGTGGCACCAGGCCTGTAGGGTAGGCGTTGAAATACTTGCCGATCAGGGCAGTTCGGTAGCCGTCGTCCTCGAGCCACGTTGCCAGCGTGGATGTTTCACTGCCCGAAGTCAGAAAGGCCGGGAAGCCGCCGTTTAGGCCGTCGTTCGAGCGGACGCCGTGGTTGTGCGGGTACTGTCCGCGTAGCAGGCTTGCCCGGCTCGGGCAGCAGAGCGCCGTGGGTGCGTAGGTCTGGCTGAAGGTCGTGCCCTCGGCCATGAGTCTTTGAACGGTAGGCATGAACTGCACGGTGTCGGCGTTCTGGTCGTCGGTCAGGATCAGGATGATATTGGGACGATCCGACGGGGGCAGGGTCTGAAAACACGAGGCCAGGAAAAGAACAAGTGTAAGGGCTGCGAGGGACAGCTGCCAGATGTGACGCGCTTTCGTCGACACGAACGCCTCCGGACGTGCGGTATGGGTGGGGAATCCAGACGGGCTCGCGCCGGTTCTGTACCGTGACGGCAGGCTCCCGTTGGGTGTGCTATTTCCAGCGCGATCATAACAAGGTTCGGATGTATGCGTTCCCCGACAACTGCGCTTCGGAAGTCGGGTCGCCTTTTTCATACGTGCCAGACATGGACTCGGCATACTTGGAAAAGCATGTCCAGAAGGGACCACGACCCATGCACTTTTTTGCGTATCTTTCGCGCCTGAAATTCATCGACCGCTGGCACCTGATGCGCCCGGCGGTACCCGAAAACGTCGAACAGCACGGTTTCGAAGTGGCTGTGGTGGCCCACGCACTCGCGGTGATCGGTAACACCTACTTTTCGCAGCGCTACGATCCTGCCGAGGTGGCCTTGGCGGCGCTCTTTCACGACGCCAGCGAAGTTCTGACGGGTGACCTGCCTTCACCCATCAAGTACGCCTCGCCTGAACTCGCCAGCGCCTACAAGGCGCTCGAGGCCGACGCTAGAGGCCGCCTCATCGCGATGCTGCCGCCTGAACTCCAGACCCACTATCAGGCGCTTCTCGAGCCGCAGGACGAGGCCACCATCCGATTGGTCAAGGCTGCCGACAAGCTCACGGCCTACCTCAAGGCGGCCCAGGAGGTGCGGCTCGGGAACGAGGAGTTTCGCGCCGCCGAGGTCGCGCTGCGGGCGCAGGTCGAAAACGAGGAGGGGCCTGAATCGCGCTACTTCCGCGAGACCTTCGGCCCCTCCTACCTCAAATCGCTCGACGAGCTGAGCCGGGAGAGTGTGCCGAGCGCACCCCAGGCGGGCTAGACGAGATCTTTCAGAGTCCGTTCAGACCACGCGCACGAAGGGATCGATCTCGAAGCTCACCCAGATGCCTTCTCGGCTGTAGAGGTCGGCATCGAGGAACGCTTGTACCGCGTCTCTCGAGGCGAAATCCAGAATCAGCGCCGAGCCTTTGGGCGTTCCCGTATCGTCCAGAATCGGGCCGGAGATGACCACCTCGCCCGTTTCGGCGTGCGCTTTGAGATTTTCGATATGGGCGTCCCTGACCCGTTCGCGGCGTGCTCCGACTTCGGGGTCGGTAGCGTACTTGGCAATCACGACAAAAAGCATGGCAGCCTCCTTGCGTGTGAGTCTAACCCTTCCGCCACTTCGGAACCCACGACACAAACTTGATAAGGATGCACTCACATCTGTTGACATCAAAATGCATACCTGCTATACTCGCCCTTGGATATGAGTGCCCTACGCGCAGATCCTTTTGAAGCTCAACCCTCAATACATCTGCGGGGCAAACCCTACACACAATTCAGGGAGAAATCATGGCAAAAGCAGTAGGTATCGACTTAGGAACGACCAACAGTGTCATCGCCGTCATGGAAGGCGGCGAGCCGACCGTTCTCGTCAACAGCGAGGGCAACCGCACCACGCCCTCGGTCGTCGCCTTCAAGGGCGATCAGCGCCTCGTCGGACAGGTTGCCAAGCGTCAGGCCGTGCTGAATGCGAAGGGCACACTGTTCGAGGTCAAGCGCTACATGGGCCGCACCTGGGACGAGGTCAAGGAGGAAGCCGAGCGCTCCCCCTATGAAGTCGTCCGGGGCGACGATGGCGGCGTGCGCTTCGTCGTCGAGGGCAAGAAGTACACCCCCGAAGAGATTTCAGCGATGGTCTTGCAAAAGCTCGTCGAGGACGCCTCGGCGATCTTAGGCGAAAAAATTACCAAAGCGGTTATTACCGTGCCCGCGTACTTCAACAACTCGCAGCGTGAAGCCACCCAGAACGCCGGGCGCATCGCGGGGCTCGAGGTGCTGCGCATCGTGAACGAGCCTACTGCGGCGGCGCTCGCCTACGGCCTCGAGAAAAAAGGTAACGAGACCGTCCTGGTCTTCGACCTCGGCGGTGGGACCTTCGACGTGTCGGTGCTCGAAGTGGGCGACGGTGTTTTTGAGGTGCGCTCGACCAACGGCGACACGCACCTGGGCGGCTCAGACTTCGACTACGCCATCGTCAAGTGGCTCGCCGACGACTTCCAGAAGGAGTACGGCGTCGATCTTCGTAAGGACAAACAGGCCCTGCAGCGCCTTTTGGAAGCTGCCGAAAAGGCCAAAATCGAACTCTCGGGCATCCCCGAAACGACCATTAGCTTGCCCTTTATCGCGATGGACCCCGGCTCGAATGCGCCCCTGTACCTCGAGAAAAAGCTGTCGCGTTCCAAGTTCGAGGAACTCGTCGCGCCGCTCCTGAACCGCGTGCGTGGCCCGGTCGAAGCGGCCCTGAGGGACGCCAAGATCGACAAGAGCGAGATCGACGAGGTCATCCTGGTCGGTGGCTCGACCCGCGTTCCGGCAGTCAAGAAGCTCGTTCAGGAACTGCTCGGTAAGGCCCCCAACCAGTCGGTCAACCCCGACGAAGTGGTGGCGCTTGGTGCTGCCGTTCAGGCGGGCGTCCTGACTGGCGATGTGGACGACATCGTCCTGCTCGACGTGACCCCGCTCTCGCTCGGGATCGAAACCAAGGGCGGCGTCTTCACCAAGCTCGTGGACCGCAACACCGCCATCCCGGTGCGCAAGACCGACACCTTCACGACGGCCTCAAACAACCAGACGACCGCGCCCATCGTGGTCTATCAGGGCGAGCGTGGCATGGCCGCCGACAACAAGCTGCTCGGGCAATTCAACTTGGAGGGTATCCCGCCCATGCCCGCCGGGATGCCGCAGATCGAGATCACCTACGACATCGACGCCAACGGCATCTTGCATGTGACGGCCAAGGAGAAGTCCACGGGTAAGGAAGCCTCGATCACCATCCAGAACACCACCACGCTGTCTGAGGACGAAGTGGACCGGATGGTCAAGGACGCCGAGTCCAACGCCGAACGCGACCGTGACGCGCGCGAGCACGTCGAGGCCAAGAACAACCTCGACAGCCTTCGCGCCCAGGCGCAGCGCACTCTCGATGAATCGACCGCCGACGACACGCTCAAGGAACCCGTCCGGCAGGCCATCACCGAAGCGCAGAACGCGCTCGACTCGAACGCGCCCAAGAGCCGCCTCGAGGAAGTGGGTCGCGACCTTGCTGAGAAGACCACCGCCCTGCAGCAGGCTGCGCCGACGCAGTCGGATGATTCTCAAGGTGGGCAGCCCGGCCAGAGCCAAGATGACGACGTCGTCGACGCCGACTTCAAACCGGCAGGTTAACGATGCGCACAGACCGTGACGACACCGACACGCTCGAGCCCGAAACGGTAGGGGATACGTCCCCTACCGACCTGCCCGAGGCCGAAACGCAAACTGACACGAGTGAG
>JBMDWS010000325.1:0-2241 GCA_048594695.1 Truepera sp.
CACGCCAGGTCGGCGCTGCCCGCGCCCGTTTTCTGCACGAGTTCGCTGAGGCTCTGCAGGGTCGTTGCGGCGATCAGGGGCGCGTAAAAGCGCTCGTCGCGGACGACCTCGAAGCGTTTCGTAGCGGCCCCGGCGTCGCCTGTTAGTGTGAGCGTGACCGGGATGAAGTCCGGCTAGGCGTCCAGGCGTCCGCTGATAGCGGAGGGACGGTCCTGCGTCACGCTGCCGAGGAGCCGCGACCCACTGTCGGCGAGCTTGAAGGGCACGGTGCGGCTCGGCACCAGCGCCGTGACGTAGGCGGGTGCTAGTGCGAACGACACGTCGCCGCTGCCGAGCATCGGGTGCCCAAAGGCCCAGAACGCGTCGTCCTCCAGGAGCGTGAGGGTGCCCACCGCCGCGATGGTGACGTCGCCCCGGACGAGCTGGACGCTGATGGCGCTGCCGGGCTCGAGGCGGTAGGCCGCGTCGTCCTGCCGTCTGCTGCTCGTGCCGCTACTCTGCAAGGGACGGAGCGAGACCGCGTCGGAAAAGAGCGGGCGGAGCAGTCGGCTTGCCCCCTCGGACAGGCCCGACAGCAGCAGCGGTGTGCGGACGGGAACGTACCCACGCAGGTGCGGTCCGAAGGAGGCCGCCGCTGTCCCCTTGCTACCACGCATCGTCTCGATCGGCGTGACGAGCCCGAGCCCACCCGTGCTGTTGGGAAAGGTGTAGCCGACAGCGCCCAGCAGCGCGTCCTGCCCGTTCCGGGGCAGGTAGACCGGGCTACCGCTCATCCCCGAGGCGATGCCGCCCGCCGCGTCGATAAGCGGCCCGCTCGCCCGCACCAGAACCAGCGGAAAGCCCGTGCCGACGTCGTACTGCAGCGCGAGCACTTCGACCGTAAAGCGTTCGATGCGGTTGCCCGCCCCGGCGCTGAGGCCGTAGCCTCGCTGCCCTGGTTGCAAGGCGTTTAGTGGAAAGAGGGGCGTTTGCGTTTGTGCCGTGCCCAGGCTGCAGAGGCTCAGGAGCAGCACTGAAGCCAGGAGGGTGAAATGCGCCCGTACGCAGCGTTTTCTCCGCTCCGCTCCCGATAGATGCTCACCAGATTTTTTATTCACTGCGTCGCCATGTCCCCGCCATACCCCCACGCTACCGTGTCGTATCAAGCGAAGCTTAACGCCAGCTTAGCGCCGCAAAAACCTGTCGGACATGAGGGCGTCCTCGAGCAATTCGGTCATCTCGAGCGCCTTGCCCGTGCCGAGGGCCACGCAGTCGGCAGCGTTTTCGGCGACCACCACGGGAATTCCTGTCGTCTGCTGCAGGAGGTCGTCGAAGTTGCGCAACAGCGCCCCGCCGCCGGTCATGACAATCCCTTTGTCAATCACGTCGGAGATGAGTTCTGGCGGCGCCGTTTCCAGCACCCGCGTCACGCCCGCAGCGATCTTCTCTAGCGGGTCGCGCAGCGCCTCGACCACATCGTCGGTCGTGATCGTCGCGGTTTTGGGTAGGCCGCTCGAGATGTCGCGCCCGCGCACCTCGAACGAGCCCACCTCGCCCGGATCCTTGACGCTCGCCGCGCCGACCCGCAACTTGATCTCCTCGGCGGTGCGGTCGCCGATCAGCATGCTCTCCTTTTGCCGGACGAAGCGGACGATGGCCTCGTCGAACTCGTTCCCCGCGATCCGCAGGGACTCCGCCACGACGATGCCGCCGAGACTGATGACCGCGATGTCGGTGGTCCCGCCGCCGACATCGATCACCATCGACCCGCTCGGCTCGGTCACGTTGAGCCCCGCGCCGATAGCCGCCGCGAGCGGCTCCTCGATCAGCAGCGCCTTACGTGCCCCGACCTCGCGCACGGCCTGCAGCACCGCCCGTTTTTCGACCTCGGTCACGCCGCTCGGGACGCAGACCATCACGTTTTGCCCTAGAAAGCGACTGGTTCCAGTCATCACCCGGCGCACGAACGCCTTGAGCATCTTTTCGGTCAGTGTGTAGTCGGCGATCACGCCGTCGCGCATGGGGCGCACCGTGACGATGCTGCCGGGCGTGCGCCCGAGCATCCGGTAGGCTTCCTCGCCGACCGCCCGCACCTCGCCTGTGCCCTTGACGAGCGCTATGACCGAAGGTTCGCGGAGCATGATGCCTTTGCCCCGCACGTAGATCAGCACGGTCGCGGTCCCAAGGTCGACCCCGATCTCCTGAAAGGGTCTAAACATCGTGGCGACCTTTCGCTTTAGCTGGCATGGCGCTCCTTCAGAG
>JBMDWS010000326.1:0-1548 GCA_048594695.1 Truepera sp.
GTGACGGTGGTCGACCTCAAAAAGGGAAGCGTCCTGGCCGAAGTACCGACCCCCGGCTGCTGGAGCATCTACCCGGCCACCGAGGGCCTGAAATTCTCCTCGCTCTGCGGCGACGGCACCGTCTCGAGCTACGTGATCACGGCGAACGGTGACTACGAGGCCTTCACGTCCAAGCCGGTTTTCGACGTCGATAAGGACCCGCTCTTTGTGAACGCGGCACGGCGCGGCGACGAGCTACTCTTCGTCTCTTACGCGGGGACCATCTACCGCGTGTCCGACGCCGAGGACACCCCCACCCTCACCAAGACCTTCTCGATCACCAAGGGTATCGAGGGCGGCTGGGGCGCGGGCGGATTCGGCGTTCTAACCTACAACGAAGCCTACGACGTGGCCTTTGTCACCATGCATGAAGGCGCAACCGACGGCAGCCACAAGGACGCGGCGAGTGAAGTCTGGGCCGTCCATGTCGGAGACGAAACGACGCTCTACCGCTCGGTGGTCGAAGACCTCGTATCGATCAGCGTTACAGAGGGCAAAGCCCCGGTCCTTTTCGGCTTCAACGAAGAAGGTCACGAGATCATCCGCTACGAGATCGACCTGGAGGCGAAGTTTGCCCTCAAGCCGAGCGCACACCGCGATTCGGGCGCAGGCCTGGTCCTGATGGCCCGCGACTAAGGGTGGCCTGATGCTCGCTGATCAGCCGCTCCTGTCCGCCGCTGCCCTCACGCTGGTGGCGTTCGTCTTCACGCAGTCGGCCTGGCACAAGCTCTCGGACTTTGCCGCTTTTACAGGGTATCTGACAGATTATCGCCTGCTCCCGGAAGGGCTCGTCAAGCCTGCTGCGCTGGCTCTCACCGCCGCCGAGGTGCTTGTCGTCGTCGGACTCCTCACGCTGTTCGGGCGCACGCCCGCGGCGCTCGGCGCTGTCGCGCTGCTCGCGCTCTACGCCGCGTCGATGGCGATCAACCTCATGCGCGGACGCACGGGCATCGAGTGTGGCTGCGGCGGGGCCGTTCAGCCCATCTCGCCCGCGCTGCTGGTGCGAAACGCCCTGCTTGCTTTAGCGGCGCTGACCATCGTGCTTTCGCCCGTCGGCGGGCTTGGTTTCGGTGCAGCCACCGCGAGCTTTGCCGTGGGCTTTCTCGCCTGGGTTCTGCTGGGCGCTGCCGAGCAGATCGTCGCCAACAGCCTCGTCGCCCGCCGTTTGCGGCGCTCTTAAGGAGTTTTACCTTGGATATCGTCACCTTCATGCTCGTCGCACTGTGGCTCACGGTGCTGGTCCTGATCGTCGCCGTTTTTGCGCTGGCGCGGCAGATCGGGGTTCTCTTCGAGCGCATCTCGCCCATGGGCGCGCTCGTCAACGACGCGGGACCCAAGGTCGGTGACCCGGCCCTGCAGTTTGAGCTTCCGAGCCTGACCGGCACCGGGACCGTCGAGATCGGCACGAGCCCGGGCCGCAGCATGCTGCTCTTTTTCCTGTCGCCAACCTGCCCGGTCTGCAAAAAACTCCTGCCGACGCTCAAATCGATTCGCCGGGCCGAAGGGTCG
>JBMDWS010000327.1:0-5396 GCA_048594695.1 Truepera sp.
GATCTCCCGCTCGCTGGCGTCCAGGCGTCCGTAAGCGATATTTTCCCGCATCGTTCCGGCGAATAAAAACACGTCTTGCTGCACGATACCGATCTGCTGCCGCAGTGAGGCCAGCGTCATGTCGCGAACATCGATACCGTCGACCGTGATGCTCCCGCCCGTCACCTCGTAAAAGCGCGGTAGCAGCGAGCAGATGGTAGTTTTGCCCGCGCCCGAGGGTCCGACGAAGGCGACAGTCTCCCCGGCACGAATGCTGAGGTCGATCCCTTTCAGGATCTCCCGACCGCGCCCGTAGCGGAAGTGCACGTCCTCGTAGCGAATCTCGCCGCGCAAGCTCGGTGCGGGCTTCGCGTTCGGCGCGTCGACAATATCGGGCTCGGTGTCGAGCAGCTCGGTGTAGCGGCGAAAGCCCGCGATACCTTTGGGATAGACCTCGATAATCGCGTTGATCTTTTCGATGGGCTGATAGAAGATACCTACAAGCAGGATAAATCCGACGAAGTTACCCTCGCTGAGGCCGCCGGTCAGCACGAGGTAGGCTCCGGCCACCATCACCACGAGCTGCGTCAGGCGCATCGACAGGTAAGAGAGCGACATGCTCGCCGCCATGATGCGGTAGGCCTCGAGCTTCGTCTTGCGGTAGCGATCGTTGTCGCGGGCGAAGAGCGTCCGCTCGTGGGGCTCGTTGGCGAAGGCCTGCACCACCCGGATGCCGCCGACGTTCTCCTCGATGCGGGCGTTGAAATCCCCGACGCGGCTGTAGAGATCCTGCCAGTTGCGGGTCATGCGGCCCCCGTAGCGCGTCGTGACCCAGCCCGTCAGCGGCACCACGATGAGGGTAATGAGCGCCAGCGGGGCGCTCATGGTAAACATCACGATAAACGCGCCGATCAGCGTCATCACGGCGATAAAGAGGTCTTCGGGGCCGTGATGAGCGACCTCACCGATCTCCTCCAAGTCCTTGGTGAGCCGCGCGACCAGCCGCCCGGTCTTCTGGTTGTCGAAATAGCCGAACGAGAGGCGCTGCAGGTGTTCGAACGCTTTGCGGCGCATCTCGGTTTCGATATTGATACCGAGCATGTGCCCCCAGTAGGTCACCACGACCTTGAGGCCCGCGTTGAGAAAATAGACCACCAGCAGCGCGACCGAAGCGGCGACGATCAGGCCCCAGTTCTCACCCGGCAGGAGCCTGTCGATAAACTGCTGAACGGCGATGGCAAAGCCCAGCTCGAGCACCCCCGAGAGCACCGCGCAGGAAAAATCCAGGGTAAAGAGCCCCCGGTGAGGTTTGTAGTATTCGAGAAAGCGCCGCACCAAACCGGGGCGCTGCGGGTCGTTCGACATGGGTAACTCCTTAACCGGCCCTGGGAGCAAGGCTCTGGCTGCCGTACCCGGAGCAACGTGGCAGCCTCTCATCATTATTCCGTCCCGGAAGTCTCTCGAGGCACGCGCCCGCTAACATGCGTCGGTCCTAGCGCCCGCGCTCCTGCCAGAGCAGGTACATAAAGTAGGGCGCGCCGATGATAGCGGTCATAAGGCCCGCCGGAAGCTGACTCGGCGCGATGATGACTCGCCCCAGAAAATCCGCGACGAGGAGCATCAGACCGCCGACAAGCGCCGACACCGGAACAAGACCCTCGTGTTCGGGGCCGACCAGCCGCCGCCCGATATGCGGCGCGACCAGCCCGACGAACCCGATGGTTCCGGCAACCGCGACCGAACTCGCAGCGAGCGCGACGCTCAGAAAGATGAGGCCGCCTCGGGAAAGCTCGAGCCGGACGCCCAAACCCCGCGCGGGTTCGTCGCCGAGCGAAAGAATATTGAGCTGCCGCGCACCCATCAGGACCAGCGGCAAGAGCACGACCAGCCACACCAGCATCACCCGAACGTGTCCCCAGCCACGCCCGTAGACGCTGCCCGAAAGCCAGACGTACGCCTGCTGCACGTCGTTAATGTTGCCGAACACGACCATCAGGGTCGTCAGCGCACCCGCGATGGCAGCAAAACCTATACCGACGAGAATGAGTCGCAGCGGCGAACTCCCACCCTGCCAGGCAAAGAGATAGATGAGGGCCGCCGTCAGCACGCCACCCCCGAGCGCGGCGAAGGGCAGGTAGGCGACAGGCACATCCTGAAAGTAGACGATGAGTGCGACCGCCGCGACCGCAGCGCCGCTATTGATCCCGAGGATGCCTGGGTCCGCGAGCGCGTTACGCGTGACGCCCTGCAAGATCGCGCCCGACACGGCGAGCGCCCCGCCAACCAGAACTGCCAGCACGATCCGGGGCAGCCGGAAGAGGCGCACGACCAGCCGATGATCATCGTTGCCGGTTTCCAGGCCCAGGATGGCCCGCACTACGTTCAGCGGACCAATCCGATACTCGCCGTAGCCCACACTCACGATCATCGCCAAGAGCATCAGAAGGAGTAGAGCGGCGAACACGACGACAACCCTGCGCCGGACGCCGAAAACCGTGCGGCGCGGCGAGCCCGAGACGCTGCGGGTTGCCACTAGCGGCGCACCTTGAAGCGGGCCAGATAGATGAAAAAGGGTGCACCCACGAGCGCCATGACCACGCCGACGGGCAGCTCGAGCGGCCTTATGAGGAGCCGCGCCCCGATGTCTGCGAGCGTCACCAGCACCCCGCCGACGAGGGCCGAGTAGGGCAGGATCCAGCGGTAATCCGTTCCGACGATCATCCTGACGATGTGCGGCACCACCAAGCCGACGAACCCGATAGGCCCGGCGAGCGCGACCGCTCCACCCGCCAGCAGGACCACTACAGCGGCGCAGACGATCTTGATCCACCCCGTCCGTAGGCCCAGCCCCACAGCGACCTCGTCCCCGAGGCTCAGCATGGTGATGGGCCAACCCAGAAAAAGTGCCGCGACGAGCCCGACGATCATGTAGGGCGCCGTCTGCCCCACCAGCGCCAGGTCGCGGCCTGCGAGCGAACCCGCCGTCCAGAAGCGAACCTGATCGAGCGTGTCCTGATTGAGAATCAGGATGGCGCTGGTAAACGACCCGATAAAGGCGGTCAGCACGGCCCCCGCTAGCGTGAGTTTTAGAGGTGTCGCCCCGCCGCGCCCAATGCCGCCAAGCAGATAGACGAAAAGAGACGCTCCGACAGCGCCCGCCGACGCCAGCAGCGCGTAGGTTGCGAGCGGTGGGCTCCCCAGAATGAGTACTCCGAGGACTACAGCGAAAGCGGCCCCCGCCTCGATACCGAGAATGCCCGGGTCCGAAAGCGGGTTGCGGGTGACCCCTTGCATGATGGCTCCGGCGACCGCCAATGCCGCGCCGACCAGCGCTCCCGCGAGAACACGCGGCAAACGCACGGTGCGAATAATGAGATGGTCGAACGAGCCGTCGAAGTGAACCAGCGCGTTGTAGACGCTGCCTACCGTGATATCGGCAGCACCCAGCCCGAGGCTGACAACGAGCATCAGGAGGAGCAGACCCAACCCAAGGACGAGACCACTCCAGAGGGAAGCGCGCCAGATCGTGCGGCGGGTTCGGGAAGGTGGGGTCGACGTCATGGACATAGGTAGATCCTTTTCCGAGTGAAAAGCTCGGAGTAAGTGTACCGCACCGACCAGATAGGCTTCAAAGGACTTACCTTACTCTTCGCCACCGAGCAGCGCTGCGGATACGTCTTTGATCAACCGCTCAGCGGAGAGTGGGCCGCCGAAGAGCCAGGTATCACCGCCGAGCGGGTAGGCCTGCCCCGAGCGTACGAACGGGAGGCTCTGCCAGAGCGGCGCAGCATTGCCTGACGCAAACACGTCGTCGGTGGCGTTGACCACGTAAAAAAACGAAACGTCGCGGACGCTCTGCAGCCCTTCGATCCCGATGGTGTCGAAGCCGTACACGTTATCGCTGCCGGGCCAGGCATTCTCGAGCCCCAGCCGCTCGATAATCTGCGACGCGAACGAGGTGACCGTGAACATTCGGATCTCAGCTACCCCTTCCCCCCCGCTATACGCCTGAGCCAGCATGAAGGGCGTGGCGACAGCGGCTTGCTCGAGCTTCGCTGCAGTCTCGGCGAAGGTACGGTCGAGACGCCCAAGCACGGCCTTGGCCTCAGCCTCGCGGCCCACGGCGCGGGCGATAGCCCCAAGCGTGTCCCGCATCTCCTGAAACTGAGACAGCCCTTCCTCACCCGAATAAGGATCGAAAACGAGCGTCGGCGCGATAGCGTTTAGCTGCTCGTAGCTCTCCCCCACCCGAAAGGCCACCGCCACGATGAGGTCGGGCTTTAGCTCGGCGATGCGCTCGAGGCTGGGTTCCTGCCGTGTCCCGACGTCGGCGACGTCCGGCGCGAGTTCGACAGGTAGCTTCACCCAGCTCTTGTACCCCCCTATGTCGGCAACACCGACGGGCTGAAGACCGAGCGCCAGCAGGTCCTCGGCGTAGGTCCACTCGAGCGCCACGACGCGCTCGACCCCGGCTGGCACGCAGGTCTCACCCAGGCTGTGTGCGACGAGGACCTCTTCTGGAGCACACGACGCCTGAGCCATCACGGGAAGGGCAAACGAAAAGAGAAACAAAACGACTGCAGCACGAATCATGCTTTACACCTGTCCTATGGGCAAACCCAGCTGCTCCCGCAGCCTCACGACGTACTGCGGATAGGGGTGGCGCTGGTCGCTCCCCGTCGAATGCTCGGTTTCTACCGTCGAAGCCGCCTCGACACGCAGATGCCAGGTCCCCCTTTCACCGCTCTGGGGGTTGTGGTAATCGATCGCCACCGTGACCCACTCTGGCGTTTGGCCCTCGGCGCTCCGCGCCAGGATGCGGCCCGCTTTGGCGTAGCCGAACCAGTCCCAGCCGTAATGCTGCCAGAGTTCGCGCTCGGCAACCTGAACGAAACCGCTGGGCAGTCCGGACCACCCCCGGTAACAGCCGCGCAGGTCGCGCACGTCCCCCGTGCGCGCTGCGAGCTGCGCGGCCTCTTTCGCTCCCACATAACCCCAGAAATGTCCGGTCGGCATGTCGATGAGCGTCGGAGCGAAGACGTGCCCGCCGAAGTGACTCACGCGCCAGACGCGCAAGGCCTCGCTCGCGTGCACTTCGCGGAGCGTGCGGTAGACAGGGAAACCGAACTTGGCACAGGCCGCGTCTACGGTGCCGTGCGTACAGACGAGCAGGTCGCGCACGTTGTCGGCGCCCGGGATACGGTAAGGCTCGAAAGGCGTGAGCGCCTCAGCATCTTCTAGGAGCGCCCAGAGGAGCGCGCCGTGCTCGCCTTCCGGAATCTGATACTCAAGCCGCTCGAAGCGGGCTATCGGCCCGGGTACGCGCGAAAAGCGCAGCACCCGGCGAAAACTGGGGCGCGAATAGTCCCGGTCCGGCGCGATCATGAGGGCGTACTTATCGTAGGGTTGCCCCGCCT
>JBMDWS010000328.1:0-2835 GCA_048594695.1 Truepera sp.
GTTCGTCCACCTCGAGCGCCCGCAGCGCCGGGACGACGGTGTTCTCACCGATATCGAAATCACTAAACGGGGTGCCCCCCGCATCCACCAAGATCTCCACGCGGTTCGGCAGGCGAATGTGGGTGCTATCACCCTGCCCCACATCCAGATAGCCGATCTCCGCCGCGCCGTGCGGGGGCGGGGTGAGGGTGGACGCGGCAAGCGCCGCAAAGACTACCACGAGCCCCCGCCAGAGGCGCAGCTTGCCCAAACCCACCAGTGCCAGGGCCAGCGCACCCGTCCCGTAGTACACGAACCCTACCGGCGCGATCTCCCCCCAGGTGAGGCTAGGCCATGTCGCCGTATGGTTCGCCGTCCAGATGAGGGCCGAGGCGACGGGAGCCGTGAGAGTGTTGAAGGACACCGCCAGGGGCAAGGACACCAACCCGAGCAGGCCCGCCGCGAAGCCGAGCGGGACCAATGGCGTCGCCAGCGGAATCGCCACGATGTTGACGATAGGAGCGAGCAAAGGAATGGTATGAAAGCTGTTGGCCAGGAGCGGCAGGAGAAGAATCTGCGCCGCAACGCTGACAACGAGCGTCGCCAGAATGAGCGCCTTCGGGTGCCACCAGGGCAAGTTGGAGGCCCGCAGCATCCGCAGTGTGGGGCCAGCAAACACCAGCATCCCGATGACCGCCAGATACGAGAGCTGAAACGACAGGTCCATGAGCGATGATGGGTTCCAGAGCAGGGCCAATAGCGCCGCCAAAGCGAGCGCGGGCCAGGGCTCGAGCCGCCCCGCACCCAGCCACAAGGACGCCAGCAGCGCCGCCGCCATCGTCCCGGCCCGCAGGACACTCGGAGACGCGTCGACCAGAAAGACAAAACCGATCACGAATACAATCATGACCGGGTAGCGCAGTACCCCGAAGGGCTTGAGGAAAAAGCCCACCACCGCGATCAGCACGCCAAAGTTCAGCCCGGAAAGTGCCAGGATATGCGCCAACCCCGCCGCCGCGAAGCTATCTTGCAGGTCGTTCAGGTTGTCGCGGATGCCCAGCGTCATCGCTTCCATCAGCGCCGCCTGACGTGGCCCCAATCCTGCCACCACGCCGCGCCGGAGACGTTCCTTGAAGGTAAGCGCAGCCGGGTCGAACTGCACGACCTCGTCCACGTAGACCTGCGCTTCCACCCCACGCCGCACCAGATAGGCCGCGTAATCGAACCCGCCCGGATTGCGCTTGGTCGCGGGCCGCACGACCTCGCCCCGTAGCGTAACGTTGCCTGCGCCGACGACATCCTTGGGAGACAGAACGACGCGCGCTCCGGCAGGCTCGTCGAGGGTCAGGTACGTTCCGTCGCTCTGTCCTGAAAGCGTCTGGACCGTCCCGATGAGGGGCTCGAGCGGCCTTGGTCTGGCGTTCCAGGCGTCGTAGCGAACAAACCCCAGGGGTAAGAGCAGTAAGGTCAGGAGTAATATCCGCAACCCTATGAACCAGCCCCCGACGAAAAGCAGCGCCGCACAGACGAGACTCAGCCAGAAGGGCAGCGACGAGGCCGCGAGCGCGATACCCAGCACCAGCGCCAAGGCTGCGGGCACACTCCAGGCCAAAGAGAACACAGGTTTCTGGAGCGCAGCATCCGGCGCAGCTTCGGCGGTGGCACGAGGGGCCACCCTCGAGCTACGGCCTATTCCAGAGGGCTCACGGCTTGACATAGGGACGAATTTTCTCGAGCGTCGCCGGACCGATGCCGGACACATCCAGCAGCTCCTCCACGCTCGTAAAGGGCCGCGCCGCGACGATTTTTGCTGCCGTGCTTGGCCCAACCCCCGGAATGAGCAGGTCGAGTTCACGCTCGGTCGCCGTGTTGAGGCTGAGGCGGTTCTCGCCCGTCGCTGTACGGGCTTCGGGAACTAACACGGCTTCGCCCATCGTCAGCGGGTCGGCGAGGTTGAGAAGGGTGGCCTCAGCGTCATCGGTCATGCCACCCGCTTCGGCAATCGCGTCCTCGACCCGTGCGCCCCAGGGCAGGTCGTAAACGCCGGGGAATGCCACCGCGCCCTGAACCGACACCGTGATGTCTGGGCGCTCGAGCCCCATCGGTACGCGCTGCACTGTCAGGCGCGGGTAGAGGTTCCAGACGAGCAGACCCAGACAGAGCGCGACGAGCAGCAGGGTCACGGTGGTCTCGACTCTCTGGCTCACCCGACTAGCTTACGCACGCAAAGGAAATCCCGACGCGAAAAATGTCGCGTCGGGATTTCGAGGCCCGTGATCTTAGAGCAGGGCGCGGATCTCAGCCGAATCGTCCCGCAAATCCTGTACCGTCGCCGCGTCGAGGTAGCGGCGGGCGCCATAGAACCGCAGCAGGTCCTCGAACTGCCGGAGCGTCCGCGCAGCCTGCGCCTCGCGGCCCCGCTCGAGCTGAATCTCGGCGAGTTCCAGGGGTGCGAGCAGCAGCAGGGTCCGACCCCGGTTCAATTTGCCGTCGTAATAAAGCTGCTGCACCTTGTCCTGAAGCGCGCCCAGCAGGGCTTCCGGATCCTGTTCGGGCGCGTCTGGCTCGAGGCCGATCACTACCGGATCGTGGTCCGAGGTGCGGTAGGCGTCGGGGGCGTAGAGGCTGGCGATCTGCGCCGCACTCTTGAAGTTGGTGTTGTAGTCGAGCACGCTCGGCTCGTCGGCGTTGATGTGAAAGTCGGCGGTGCCGGTAATCTGCTCGGCGAGGGTGCTCGAGGCGAGCGCGTGGTCGAGGTAGCCCCACTGCCCGTCGAACACGTACGAGTAGGCGTCCCTGCCACCAAAACGCTCGGTCTGGTTGCTAAAACCCGCCGCCTCGAGAGTCCGTATCGGG
>JBMDWS010000329.1:0-8848 GCA_048594695.1 Truepera sp.
GCCGAATCGACTCGAGCGCGTTCACACGACCTCCGGCAGCGCCAGCGCCGCCCACTGCGAGAGGTTGGTAGTGCAGATGGTCAGCGCCTGTTTGAAGTCGCGGAGCCCAGCAGCTGAAGGGCGTGGGGCAATGAGAAAACCTACACGCCAGCTCAGCAGCCCCGCTTCAGCACCGAGGTCGCCTATCGTGACGGTGCGCTCCGCGAACATCGCAAGCTGAGCTGGATGGAACGTGCTGATGCTGTCGTCGATTTCGTAGAGGATAAGGGCGTCGTCACGCACCCGACTCAGCAGTTCCCGCTGGTCTTTTTCAGGTACGGCGCTGGTAAGGTAAACGACCCGGGCACTTCGGGTGTTGTCTGTCGACGACGCACCCCTGACGATGAGCGCACCCGCCAGACGCTGCGCTTTTGTCCCGTCAAAAAGCGCCTGATCCGAAGTCAAGAGCTCCTGCACCGCGACGAACCGCGCCTCGGTCACGCCGCAGGTGATGACGGTGTCGGCTTCACTGAACGCCAAGCCAAAGCGCGCACTCAATCTTTCGCTTACGCGCACGCGGAGCGGCAGAATACCGGGCCGGTCGGTGTAGTGAGTTTCGCCACGCTCTAGAGCGGCCAGGGTTGCATGTAAGGCTGCTTCGGGAAGTGGCCCGTCGGAACCAGAAGGGTCTACGTGCCCAAGCGCCTGTAAACGCTCTGCGCGCTCGGCCAAAGGGAACTCCAGCGCCATCAGATGCCTTTGAACTTCTCGTACTCGGCAAGCTCATCCGGGGTGTAGACCTGCATGAACTCGATCTCGATGCCGCCCGCATCGTTGTCCAAGAAGGCGACGAATCCCTCCGGGTGGGGGTGGCTACCCGTTACCCGGCACGCTTTACATTCGCGCAGACTGGCCCCGTGAGCCTGCGCGTGCTCTAGTGCCGCGCCGATGTCCGCGACCTCGTAGCAGATGTGGTGCAGCCCTTCGCCACGCTCGCGTATCCAGCTGGCAAATCGCCCGTCTTCATCCATGCTCTCGCAAAGCTGATATTCGGTGCCGCCCAGAACGAAGAGTGCCACGCGGTTGCGGGACTTGGCGTATTCCTCGATGGGCGTATCTTCCGGCACCCCCAGGAACTGCTGGTAGGTCGTAAGCGCACCCTTGGCGCTCCTGACCGCGAAAGCCATATGCTTGATGCCGGTAACGTTCGGGTTACTCTTCATTTTTCCTCCGTGGGCTCGGGTTCGGCGAGCGTGGGCGCAGTGAGGGCGTACTCGTGCATGATGGCAGCGGCATACTTGATGCCCTGAATGAAGCGGTCGATGGGCATGTTCTCGTTGGGTGCGTGCAGGTTGTTTTCGGGCGCACCGAAGCCCGACAGAACCGCCGGGTGCGGAATGGCGAGCATAACGATGCCCTGGATCGACACGCCCTGCACGAGCGGCGTCGTGCCGAACACACGCTCGGCGGCGCGGATCGTCGCCTGCGAAATAGCTTCACGCGCCGCCGTCTTGTAAGGATTTTTGCGGGCGGTGTGGACCACGACCTCGATGTCGTCGTAGCCGCGAGCAAGCAGATGTCTTTTAAGCTTCTCGAGCTGCCGCTCGGGCTCCAGGCGGGGCGGGCAGCGGAAGTCGAGCTTGGCCATCGCCTCGGCGGGCACAATCGTTTTACCCCCCTCGCCGGTATAGCCTGCCTGGATGCCGCAAATATTTGCACTCGCGCCGTAGTGGGCGCGGCGCAGTAGATCGACATCGTCCTCGCTGCTCAGGTGCCGCGCCCCAAGTTGCTGGCGATACAGTTCACGGTCGAAAAACGCGGCCTCCTCTCGCAGGAACTGCTCGTCGTCCGCGTCCGGGGCGGCCCAGTCGTCGTACCAGCCGTCAATCAGTACCTCTCCCGTATCGGGGTCGAAGATGCTGGCGAGCGCGTGGACGAGCCGCCAGACCGGACTCTTGACGGTTTGCGCCCGGCCCGACCAGATATCGGTCTTGAGCCCCCGGATACGCAGTTCGACGTAAAGAATGGCCTTGATTCCGAGGTGGATCTCCGGCTTGAGACTGGTGCGGTTCACCCCGCCGTCGAGGCCGATCGACGCGTCGCAGCGGAGCAGGTCTTTGTGCTTTTCGACAAACGCCTCGAGGTGCGGACTCCCGACCTCCTCCTCGCCTTCAAAGAGAAAGACGAGGTCGACGGGGGGCGCGCCCCCCGTCTCGAGGTAAGCCCGAGCCGCCCGAACAAAAGCCAGGCACCCGCTCTTGTTGTCGGTCGCGCCGCGCGCGTAGATGACACCCTCACGCACTTCTGCCGAAAAAGGCTCGGAGTGCCACAGCTCGAGCGGCTCGGGCGGCTGCACATCGTAGTGACCGTAAAGCAGCAGGGTCCGTGTCGCCCCCGGACTCTGGAGGCGACCCACGACGACAGGGGGTCCTCCGTCCGTGGGAAGAACCTGGGTATCCACGATCCCGGCCTCGACCATCTGCCCTTTGAGCAGCTCCGCGCAGTCGTCGAGCCCCACGTTTTGAGCCGAGATGCTGGGTTGCCGCAGGAGCGTCCGCAGTTCAGCGACTGCGTCTTTGGCGTGGGCGTCGATATGCGCGAAAACCGCGTCGAGCGTTTCAGTCACCGAGCGTCACCACCCGCTCGTCCGTACCGCCTTTTTCCGACACGGCCCGGACCGTGACGCTTACGCCCACCTCGCCTCGTACGAGCCACTCTGCGACCTTGGTGACCGGCGACCACTGCTGGCCCCAGGGGGACCAGGGGTACTTGCGCTCGTTGCGACCTGCCAGGTGTCCCAGATCGACTTGGGGCGGGTTCATCACGAGCTCGGACGGTCCAGTCTCGAGCAGGAGCCTGACGGGTTGTGCCGTACCCTTTGTGAGCGCCACGTCCGACAAATGCGTTGGCAGGTAGCCGTGATTACTCACGACGGCCCGCACTTTATACAGGTCGGCACCGAGCGCCGTCACCTGCACGTCGTCGAGAAGCACGCGTGGCGCTGCAGCCGCGTGGCGCAGATTGAAAAGCATGTTTTTGTGGCATAGGTCTTGTAAGAGTTTGGGCGGCGGGTTCCGGTAGGTCCAGATGTAGACCATCCCACCGACCTCGACGGGTCCAAGTTGCGGGTGCTCGAACGCGCGCCAGTCACGGTAGCCCTGCTCACCCACGTTTTCCAGAACCCAGGCAAACACCTGCGCCTCGACTTCTTCGGTACGTGGGTGCAGGTTGTAAAAGGCGACCTTGTCGACCCCAGCCTCGGTCTCCAAGTCCCAAATCTCGGTCGCAAACGAGATGATTCCCATCTCCTCGTAGGTCCAGTCCATCAAGCCGCCGCGCCGGGGCTGACTTTTGTCCGGCGTAAATTCTTCGTAGATACTGATCGTCGGGTAGCCGGTCAGCCGGGTGCCGACTTTGCCCAGATCCGTGTAGAGCGCGAGGTCTCTGGGGCTCATGCTCGCGTCGCTCTGCGTCATGCTGGGACGCAGGATGATACCGCCGTGCGTGTGATAAGCGTTCATTCCGGCGATGTTGGGGTGATCGAGGATAAAGCGGGCAAGCGCCCGGCTCTCCGGCTCCGACAGGGCCGCCTCCCCTGCCCCGTACTCCTGCCCCGACCAGTTGACGGGAAAGTTGCGATTGAGATTTCCGTCGAAGGGTCGTTCGATAGGCACATGGACGCCGTCGTAATCGCGTATGAGGCCTTCGGGATAGAGGCGGTAGTACTCGCCGCCCTCTTCACCGGGTTCGCGCTGCACCATGAGGCGCGGATCGCGTTCGCTCTTTTTCCACTCGCCTTTGGGATCAGGCACCCGCATTGATACGATAAATCCGTCCCCGTCGACGTCCTGGGGAATCAGACCAGCGTGCCTGTCGTACTGCGGCGCGTAGCGTCCGTTGCCGCACCAGGGGTAGTAAGGCGCTTTGAGCGCGATTTCTGCCCCGTCGGGATTGAGGCGCGGAAGGATATAGAAGGCCTGCTGTTTGAGCAGGCGCGTCACCTCCTCGTCCACACCGTAGTTCGTCAGCAAATAGTGGATGGTGTAGAGCGCAACGGCACTTGTCGCGTGTTCCTCGGCGTGAATCTGCGCGTCGAGGTAGTACCCAGCCTTGCTCGGGGCGGGTCCGGTGTCGGGACTTGTCAGCGTCACCACCCAGATCTCCCTGCCCTGATGGGTCACACCAAGCGAAGCGAGCGTCATGAGCTGCGGGTAGCGGGACTCGAGCGCCCGTAGTCGGTCGGTCAGCCCCTCGTAATCGTAGTAGGTGTCGAAGCGGATATCGAGGTCGCTCATTTGTCTCCCAGATTCGTCAGGTGGCAACACGGCCCCCGTCGATGAGAAGCCCCACGCCGGTCGTGAAGGACGACTGAGGGCTTGCCAGATACAGAACCGTCTGCGCCACTTCTTCAGGCGTGCCCATGCGCCCGAGTGGCGTCGCACTCAGCCAGCGCGACTGCACCGTCTCGGGATCATCGGTTAGATCCAGATTGCGACGGTTCATACCGGTATCAATGACCCCAGGACAGATGGCGTTCACCCGGATGTTGTCTGGGGCATACTCGATAGCCAGCACCCGCGTCAGCGACATGATGGCCCCCTTGCTTGCGGCGTATGAGATGTTGCCGCCAACGTTGGCGAAGGCACTTACCGAGCTGTTATTGACGATGGTGCCCCCACCACGCTCGCGCAGGTAGGGTAAAGCGTGCTTGCAGCCGAAAAAGGTTCCCTTTAGATTGACGCTTAACACGTTGTCGAAAAGCGCCTCGCTCACATCTTCGGAGGGCGTGACAGGCTGCTCGATACCTGCATTGTTGAAAAGCGTGTCGAGGCCCCCGTAGGTCTGAACAGCAAAAGCCAGAAGTGTCGAGACCTCGTCTTCTTGGCTCACATCGCAACGAAAAGCTCGAGCGTCACCACCAGCCTGCTGAATCTCTCGGGCAGCAACCTCGAGTTCGGGAACGTCTATATCTGCCAAAACGACGCGAGCACCCTCGGCAGCAAACCGGTTCGCTGCCGCGCGACCGATCCCTCGCGCGGCCCCGGTCACGACCGCGACCTTATGCTCGAGCCACATACCGCGTCCAGAGCTCGCGTAAAGCGCACAAAAGCAGAGGCTCACGCCGTATAGGCAGAAACGTTCTATGGGTGTTGAGCACGAAGACCCCTCTCAGTTCGCACTATACTCTTTTTGTCGATTGTCGACAATTTGTATTATAACGATTTATATGAAGGTGGTACAGGCAGCGGAGCAATCAGGTAGACCGTTACCTGAACTTGGGGGGCCTAAAGGAACGATCAATAAATTAGGGGGGTGGGTCTGTGTCTGTCAAGACTTTTTGTTTGGACAAGAGCGGCTGGGCACGACACCTACTCGTTCATGAACGCGATCTGCAAGGACGCAAATCCATCTGCTCGGACGAACCGACCGTTGCTTTGATTCTTTTTCCGCGAATTAGTTTGAGCAGCGATAAACAGATGTTGGGATCAGTCCCTTCGACCGCCTAATAAGTAGCCACTGAGAAAACATCGAGCGCAATTAGCAGCTTGTCTCACCCATGCGTGCCGCCCTTCAGGGATTCTTCGCCTCGGGCTAAAGTTCGGCACGTTTATGTCTCGAAGCGGGTCTATTCACTCGGAGGCACTACATATAAGACCCGTATATAAACCTGTGTGAAGCATAAGCGTCTCGTACAGAAATCCCACTACCCGTTGTTGGTCCATATCTACATGCTTTTGCCGGCGATGCGTGATTGCTTACCGATGTAAGACTACTCTTCATAAGGTCAAAACCAAAGCTGCTCCACACCTCACTGGCCCCTCTGCGCGCAGGTGTTACCCATTGCACGTTCATAGATAGGTACCTGCCATTGCAGCCAAATCCGGTCGAACGGATTTAATATCTCATCCCGTAGGGCTACATCTAAAGACCTGTACCTCGAGGGCACAATTCAATGGTTCTTGGCAACGTGATATATCTAGTACTTTAGTTCAGTATCCTCATTCTAAAGAGTTATTTAACCGTGAGTAACGACGTGTGTAACGCACTCTAAGATATATGCTGATTTTACCTAACCAAGTGCTCACCTTATATAGCCCTAAGATGTGAACCCCGACTTGTCCCCTGGATGTCAACCTTCGGAAGCTCACGGGACTAAGACTTAGGACCTTGTACCAGGGCAACAATCTCTCTACTCTCGCCCCACAACGTCTTTTCATTATCAACCAAAAACAAAACGCGGTTCCAAATCCCCAAGGAAGGCTGTTGCACGGTCCATGCAAAGCCGAAGCCGCCCGCTGAGCGTACATGCGTAGCCGCGCAGAGTTGGCGACCGATTGACGGCCCGGATCTAGATTCACGTGAGTGCATTGTTATAGAAGGGAACAGATACGAGAGGCGTAGAAGCAGATAACTAGGCTAGACAAGAAAAGTTCCTACACTTTCGGTGCCGACAGATTTGGCGTTTTCCGAATCCTTTTTTCTCCAGATCTATTGGGAGCTATCAGAAGTTTCCGTGGCCTGGAGGGTGCTCAAGACAACGAGCTTGAGACCCAGCCAACGACACGGCACCAAACCAGGCATGGAAACAGCGCTCCGGAGCGCAAGAAGCGGTCATAGCCTGTCCTCTCTGTCCGCCAAAACCTTATCTTAAGCTTGCAGAAAGGGCTTATGAATCTTCAACTTTTAGGTACACCGCGCGTCTGGTACGGCGCAGAGGCCGTCGATCTGCCGACCTCGAGAGCCACTTTGCTGGCACTCTACTTGGCTACCGAAGGGGCCTGGGTCACCCGGAAAAAGCTGGCGCACTTCTTCCGCCCCGAAGCCGACGAGGCGTCTGCCCGCCACTACGTACGAAAGATGCTCTGCGCGGTCAAGGCGTATCCCTGGGCAGCTGCGCTCGAGATCGAAAAAGATCGTCTGCGCTGGAACGTCGATACCGACGTCAAAGAGCTCGAAGCGGCGATCAAGGCCGGAAACTTTCAAGAAGCCGTCGAGTACTACCAGGGACCGTTTCTCGACCAGGTCGAGATAACGGATTCGCCGAATTTCGAGGGGTGGCTCGAGGAGCGGCGCGAACACCTCCATGTTTTGTGGCAAGACAGCTGCTTGCGCCACGCGACCGAGCTCGAGGGGAACGACCAGCACCAAGAGGCCGCGAATGTGGCCCGTAGCGTCTTGCTCAGCGATAGCCTAGCCGAGAGTGCCCTTCAAACCTATATTCGCAATACCTATCTGGCAGGTAACCGCGTGCTGGCCCTGCAAGAAGCAACGCGGTTTACCGAGGAGCTCGAGCGTGAAACGGGCCTGCGTCCGTTGCCGGAAACCCTGAAACTCATGGGAGCCATCACCCGCGCCGAATCTGTCGTAGGCCCAAAAATCAGCCTTCAGCCCGGACCCCAGGCAACAGAGCAACGTCACGGGACCGAACCGCAGCTCGAGCGCCTCAGCCGCGTGCTACGCGACCCCCGGGTGCGCTTTCTGAGCATTCAGCATAGCGACGAAAACAGATCGCTGGTCGTGTCGCTGCGACTCAGGGACGCAGCGTTTGTCCTCGAGGCGCTGGTCAACCTCGCCGAACAACTCGCGGCTCAGGGGCATCACCAAAGATGCCACGAACTTATCCAAACAGTTGTCACCTCTCGGATCGAGGACAGCACCACGCTCGCGCGCGCCCAGCAGCTCAAAATCTGGCTGGACAGCCACACCTTGGGCGAACCTCAACACGGCCCCCCGCACCCTATGGCGACCTGACTCGCGTTCCGGCACAGTTCTATGACAACCGCCCGCCCGTTGCAACGGGCGGGCGGTTGTCTGGCAGTAGATCGCAGCCTCAGCACACGTCGAAAACCGGGGTCGCCTGCACCAAGGACGGTGAGAGGACGCCAGGGACCGACAATATGCCCTCAAAGCGGTGTGGCGTGCCTACACTGTGCCGACACAGGCATCAGAAGGGTGAAGACATGAACGGGCAACGATCGACTTCCGAGTTCGGTTTTACGGACGGTATATCCGAGCCGCCTGCCAGCGCAAACGCGGTCGGGGCACAGCAGGTTGCGCCCAAGATCACGGTGGCCATTGTTCCGGCTTACAACGAGGAGCGCTTTATCGCCAGCGTGGTGCTCGGCACCCTGCCCTTCGTCGCTCACGTCGTGGTGGTCGATGACGGCTCGAGCGACCACACCGCCGCGTACGCCAGTGCGGCGGGCGCACAGGTGGTGCAGCAACCCCAGAACGCGGGCAAGGCGGCGGCGCTCAACGCGGGCTTTCGGGCCGCGCTGCGCCATCACCCGGACGTTGTAGTGTGCCTGGACGGCGACGCGCAGCACGATCCCGCCGATATCCCCGAACTCATCAAACCCGTGCTGGCGGGGCAGGCCGACGTTGTCATCGGCTCGCGCTTTCTGAGCGTCAAGAGCAAGATTCCGGGCTGGCGGCAGCTGGGACAGCACACGCTCACGGTGGTCACCAACACCCTTTCGGGTGTCCCCATCACCGACAGCCAGAGCGGGTTTCGGGCCTTTTCACCCCGGGCGCTGACAGCCCTCAAATTCAAGAGTTCAGGGCTGTCACTCGAGTCGGAAATGCAGTTCTACTTCGAACGGGCCAAGCTGCGCCTCGCCGAGGTGCCCATCAGCGTCAAATACACCGACGGCAATAAACGCAACCCGGTGATTCACGGGCTGCACGTCCTCGACGCCATGCTGAGCCTCGTTGCACGGCGCCGCCCGCTTCTGTTTCTCAGCCTGCCGGGTCTGCTGATGAGCACGGTCGGGCTGCTGCTCGGCGTCGTCGTCACCCTCCACATCGAGAGCACCGGACGCCTCCTCACCGGGACCGCCATGCTGACCGTCCTGTTTACCATCGGAGG
>JBMDWS010000033.1:0-8663 GCA_048594695.1 Truepera sp.
GTAGAGCGTGCCGCGCAGGGTCACACCTGTGTCTACCTGAGCCCTGCGTTTCACATCAGTCCCGGCACGTCAGTAGGTTGGCCCGAAGATCGTGCCGCGCATCTGCATGGGCTGGGCCAGAACCAGCAGGGCGAAAGCAGCGAAGAGCAGGATGAAGAGTAGCGGGGGCCAGAAGGCCAGGACGCCGCGTCTGCCGAAGTCGCGCAGGCCGATGCGAAGTGCGACGACGCTGGCAAGCAGCGAATAGCACCCGACAAAGCCCGCACCGATAGGGAAGAGCAGGTGCGTCGGGACGAGTCTCGAGAGACGCCAGTTGGGATCGACGGCAAGGCCCCAGTACTCGAAAAAGTGTGCGAACACGGGCACGATGCTGAGCGCCCCGGTCAGAAAGTGAAAAAGGTAGTGCGCGGCCCAGAAACCGAACCCCAGCGGTAAAAGGACGTAGCCCCAGCGCATGACAGCGGCGTACAGGCCGTTCCAGCCTTTAGGGGACGCACCTCCCAGACGATCGGCCAGCAGGCTCATCAGGATCGTGAGGCCGAGGCCCAACCCCGTGACCACCCCAAAGATGAGTGCGAGCAGGAGCGCCTCGTTCCGTGTTCCAAGGGCCCCCGAGAGGCGTTCGGCAAACGTATAGAAAGGCCCGATCATGGCAACAGCGTTGAGCAAACCCCAAAAGCTCAGGAGCACGCCCATGAGCATGACAGGCAAACGTCCTCGCCTGCGCCAAGGGGCTCGGGTCCACTCGAGTCCCGGCGGACGCACGCTCAGCGCGACGTTGTCGTAAGGGCAGGCGCGCACACAGTTCATGCAGGCGGTGCAGTCCATGTTCGAGGTAAGGGTCGGGACGAACAGGTCGGTTTCGCAGCCCGGAAAGTAGCCGACGCCGTTAGGCCGGGTGATCTCGCTCAGCGGGATAAAGGCAGCCCGGCCCCGGTCTTCCGAGGCGTCGCTGTGGGTTTCACGCCCGTGCAGGCAGGGCTTATGCACGCAGCTCGAGCAGATGTCCGGGTCGACAGCGGCGATCTGGGTCGGGGAGGCGGTCGCAAAAGTGAAGTTGAAGTTTCCGAGCGGACAGACGAAGCGGCAGAAGGTGCCCGCCGGAAAGAGTGTATCGACGGCTAGTGCCGCAACGAAGTACCAGATGACGATCCAGGCCGTGAGCCAGGGGCTGGCCCAGAGGTCGAAGGTCTCGTAGGCGTAGAAAAAGCCGAGTAGCAAAAAGATGACGAGGTACTTGTTCCGGAGCATTCTGGGCCAGTCGAGTTTTCGGGGCAGGAGGCGCTCGAGCTGTCTGGTCAGGCCCCGCGTCAACATGAGGGGGCAGGCTCCGCAAAAGGCGTTACCCAGCACGGCTAAAGCGATAATGACGAGGCCACGGTAGTGCAGCCAGAGGCTGGTGGTGGCGATATTGCGGGGGGCCAGCTGCTCTCCGGTGAGTCCATCGATGACGACGAACACAGCCAGCAGCAGAAGCGGCAGCTGAACGACCAGTCGTGCGTAGCGCCAGCGGAAAAAGCGTCGCAACCCCGGCAGCGCGAACAGGTCGAAGCGGCGCGGCTGCGTGGGCCACTTGGGGGATACGTGAAGTGGCAGCTCCAGCTGGTCGCCTGCGGGAGTACGGCTCATGGTGTGACTGTGGGCATGGGGTCCTCCTGCCCGGCACCCGGCGGGTGCGCGAAACGGTCCAAAAACGGGGCTTCTGGGCTAGACGACCGTTTCGGGCGGGGCGCGGCTCTCGAAGGCGTGCCCCGGGGCCTGTGAGGACCAGGGCTCGAGCGTTGGATAGCGCGCGGAGGTGACGTGCAGTCGCAAGGTGGGGGCTGCCGTAGGAAGCGCGGGGAGGCTGTTGCCTACAAACAGTTCGAAGGGGTGCAAATGACCCGGTGTCCCGTCTGCGTGGTGATGAGCGAAACCGGGATCGAGGGCGAGGGGTAACGTGAGCAGGGCTGCGCTGACGAGAAGACTCGCGAGCAGGGTCGAAAACCCCGCCCGGAGTGCGCCTCTCAGCTGCCTGCTCACGGCTCAGTTCCCCGGAACCGTGAGGGGCAGTTCGCCCGTGACGGTGCTGCCATCAGGCAGAGAGGCTTCAGCCTGCACTACCCAGTCGCCTGCCATCGTAAAGCTGAAGGCGTCGGTCGCGTAGAGGCCGTCCTCGCGGGCTGGCGCGGAGCTGATGACCGGTTCCATGCCCGCGTGCGTCATGGTGCCGGTTACGGTCACATCGGCTCCGGTTATGGCGGCGTTGTCCGGGCCCAGAATATAGACGCGCACGACGGCGGATCCGACCTCGGGCTCAGCCGGTGCCTCGAGCCTCACACGGACGCCCTCATTGCTTTCGGCTGCGGCTCCTGTAGAGCGCTCCGGTGGGCGACAGCCCCCGAGCAGGACGAGCAAAACGGCTAAACATACCCTCATGGGGCCAGTTTAACGTGCTTGTAACTAGACAGATGTCCTGCGTTTGGGCTCTCTGGGTTCGTACCGCCTAGGGCAGGCGGTTGCGGCGCTGCAAAAAGGCCTCGACACCCGTTCCGAGCGCCCCTGCGACGCGCTCCGGGTCCTGGAGCAGGGCTGCGTCGTAAGGGCTACTCAGATAGCCAAGTTCGACGATGAGCGACGGGGTGGCCGGGTGGACGCTGTGCCTATAGGTTCGGAAATTGAAGGCGTAGTAGTGGCGCATGTTGTCGGTCGTGTTGGGCGTGTCGTCGGCAAGGCCCGTGGCCTGCAGGTAGGCGCTGTCGATCGTTGCCTTGAGGGTGCGCTCGAGGTAGCTGCGGGGCGGGTCGAAGATCGCCGACTTGTAGCCCGAGCGGGCGCTGTCCGTGACGCTGTCGGCGTGGAGGGCAAGCAGCAGGTCGGCGCGGTAACCCTGGGGCGGGGTGGCTCCGAGGACGTCGACCACTACCCCCGCTTCGCGCAGCTGCGCCTCCAGCGCCCGGGCGACGGCGCGGTTGACCGCGACTTCGCTAAGGCTGCCCGCGTGCCCGCCCGTGTTGCCGCGCAGGTGCATGAGTTCGAAGGGCTGTCCCGCTGCGCCCTCATGACCAATCTGCAGGCCCACGCGTGGCGGCCCGAGAGCTACCGTGAGCACTTGCCGCCAGCCGCTTCTCACGAGGGTCGTTGTGCTGTCGGGAATACCTGCCCGGAGGCTTAGGGCAGTACTCGCCTGCACCAGCACGAAAAAGAGCAGGAGCGAGGCAAGCTGAACCCCGAGCCGGAAGAGGCGCTCGAGGTAAAGAGGCAGCTCGCCAAAATCACGGAAACGCTCACGTTGCACCCTCTCAAGCTAGCATAGAGCCCGGTTGTCTCAGAGTTGGTTTGCCCTTGCGCGTCAGCCGAGCGCGGGCTTCTCGACACGCTCCCCGGTCATCCAGTAGATCGCGTGTTCGTTGACATTTTCGAAGTGATCGCCGATACGCTCCAGATAGCGCGCCACGCTCAGGAGTTTGGTCGCCTGCCCGATCAGTTTGGGATTTTCCATCATATAGGTGAGCAGTTCGCGCTGGATCTGTTCGTAGAGGTCGTCGATCTCATCGTCCATCTTCAGGGCGTCTCTGGCGGCACCGACGTCTGCTTCTGCGATGGCTTTGATGGTCGTTTCGATCATGGTGTTGAGGATATCGAAGATGCGCTCGGTGTCGACGTACTTTTTGATGGGCGGCTTTTCGGAGAGTTCAGCCCCGACGCGGGCGACGTGGCGGGCGTTATCCCCGGCGCGTTCGATGTCTGTGAGTGTGCGGTGAAGTGCGCCCAGAAAGCGCAGATCGGTGGCCGCCGGTTGACGACGTGCGATGACGGTCAGGATGGTTTGTTCGATGCTCGCCTCGAGCGCGTCGATGTTGCGGTCATTGGCGGTCACCTGTTCGGCAGCACCCGCTTCGCCGTCGATGAGGGCGCGTTTGGCGAGCTGGACGGACTCCCGTACGAACGAGAGCATCCGCACGACCGAGGCGGTGATCTCCTGAAGATTCTGGTCAAGGACGTTCATAGGGTCAGAGCGTAACATTCTGCCAGTATGGGCGCGCCGTGTCAGACGAGCGTCAGATGGATAGGCCAAACTCGTAGACCGGTCCGCAGGAACCGGGTGGGGTGAGGCACGACGCAAGGCCTGGCGGGGTCGTGAGGACGAGCTCGAAGCCCAGGACTACACGCTGCTGACGGGCCGCTGACAAAAGCCTGACTACAATAAAGCATGAAGCGGCGAAAGCGGTGAACGGCGCGACGGTCCTGGTCGTCGAAGATGAGGGAGCGGTACGCGACCTCATTGCCTTTCACCTGGCTCAGGCTGGGTTCCGGGTACTCGAGGCTGACACGTTGCAAGGGGCCTGGGAAGGGGTCGAGGGGGCCGATGTGGTGGTGCTCGACTGGATGCTTCCGGACGGCTCTGGCATCGATTGGCTCCGGCACCTGCGGCAGACAGCGCGGGGAGAACGCCTACCCGTCCTGATGCTGACGGCGCGTGTGAGCGAGCGCGATAAGGTCTACGGCCTCGATGCGGGCTCGGACGACTACTTGGCCAAGCCTTTCTCGTCGGCTGAACTCGTCGCGCGGTTGCGAGCGCTCTTGCGCCGCACCGAACCGCTGCGCCTGCATAAGATCGGCGCGCTCGAGCTCGACGAACGTCAGGGAACGGTCAGTCTGGCGGGCCAAGAACTCACGCTGACCCGGCGTGAGTTCGAGCTCCTGGCCTTTCTCTGCGCCTCGCCGGGGCGTGTATTTTCCCGAACCGAACTCCTCGACCGCGTCTGGGGTGAGGATTTTCTCGGGACCGAACGCACGGTCGATCAGCACATCGCGCAGCTTCGGGCACTCGTCGGTGCGGACATCATCGAAACGGTGCGCGGGCGCGGCTATCGCCTGAAGGCTCCAGACTGAGATGGTCGGGCGCACGGAAGTGGTGGCGCTGCCAGGTGAAGTGTTCGACGCACTGGGCGAAGGGATCATCGTCGTTCATGAGGGACGGGTTTTACGCCTCAACGCCGCTGCTGCGCGCTTTCTCGAGGTCGAAGCCTCTCAGGTGGTGGGCTTGCCGCTTATCGGGGTGCTGCGCGATCACCGCCTCGAGGCGGTCTTTTTGCAGCGGCAAGAGGCCGAGATCGAAACCCGGGGCCGGGTGCTGTGGGCTACGGCTTCGGGACCGTGCCTCATCCTGCACGACCTGACCGAGACGCGCCAGGCACAGGAAAACGCCCGCGAGCTTCTGGCCGTCTTGTCACACGAACTGCGGACCCCCGCGACGACTATCCGCTCGACACTCGAGGCGCTGCGTTACCCGCTCGAGGACGCGCAGCGCGAGCGCTTTTTGGGTCGCGCCGAAGCTGAAACCGAGCGGCTGGTGCGGCTACTGAACGATCTCACCGTCGACGTGCGCCCTCCCAGACTGCGCTCACTGGCCCTGCGCGACGTGCTGGCCCGGGCGCTGGCGATCGTGCAGGACACTTTTTTCGACCATAAGGTGCGGCTCGAGTGCGACGTGCCACCGCTGACCGTACTGGCAGACGAGGACAAGCTCCTGCAGGTATTTATCAACCTGCTCGAAAACGCCGCTATCCACGGCCCTAACGAAAAGACGATCCGCCTTCAGGCCAAGGTCGACGGGGGCTGGGTGCGGGTCGCGGTGCGGGATGAGGGCGAGCCGCTACCGACCGAGGCTGTCGAGCGCCTTTTCGAACCGCACGCACGCGGGCGCGGCGTTAAGGCAAAAGGAACAGGTCTTGGCCTCTATATCGTTCGCTCGATTGCCCAGCGCTGGGGTGGGGAGGCTTGGGGGAGGCCGCTTGCGGCGGGCAACGAGTTTGGCTTCAGTGTGCCGCTGCGCTAGCGTTCTGACTGGAAGTCGGCTGGCGCGTTCACCACACGGAGCGTCCCAGAAGCGTTTCAAGCCGGGCGTTGTGAGGTCCGAAGTAGGTTGTAAGCCTTTCCCTCAGCCCCGGCTCGAGGTGGGTACGCCCGTAATCGTTGCTGTTGCGGTAACGGTTGAGGGGCTTTACAGGAAGGCCCAGAAACTCGAGCGTTTCCGCATGAACCCTTGCGGGCTCGCTGAAAAACCTCTCGCTTTCGACGATGAGGAACTGCTCTCGGGGGAAGTGTTTGAACCAGATATTTAGCTGTTCGGCGTAGTGACCACGCGCCAGGTAGCTATGATTGCGGTGACTCCTTCCCTCGGCAAAAGCGCGTTCATGCCCGAGGGTGCTGCGCTCCTCCTGCAAGCGCTCGGATTCTGTCTCGAGGGCTTTATCCAAAGGCAGATGTTCACGTCCTCGACGCAAGGACATACTGTAGTGCGAGAGCGCCCGCTCGACAGGGTCGCGTAACATCACGATGAGTTTTAGATGTCTGGAGAATGAGGCGGCTCGAGCTGCCGCGTAGGGATTGAAGAGGTAGCCGGGGCTCGCCTCGCCCCTCAGGGCGTCCGAGTACATCCCGACGCGCGGGAAGTGAGCACGGTACCAGGCTTCAGCGCAAGAGTAGTAAAAGTCGAAGTAGTGGATCTCCTTGACCACAGCCGATTGCACATGCGGATGAACGGTGAGGTAATTGTAAAGAGAGGTCGTTCCTCCTTTTTGCGTGCCGATAATGAGAAAGTCGGGTTTTGTGCCCCACTGCCCGATAAGCTGCCCGAAGCCCGGACGGCGGTGAGAGAGAACACTCTTGACTAGACGTCGGGGCAAAACGCCCGGCTCGTGGCGGAGCTGACGCAAACGCTTACGCTGTTCATAAAGCACGCTGACCTCCGGCGCTGACTAGACCACACCTTGTTTGCGGTAAAGCTGCAACGGACTTGCGGTGAGGGTATGAGGACTTGGGAAGTTTCTTTCGGCAAGGGCTCCCGGAGAGTCGTTTGTCAAAAGATACTCGTGCTGTTCCGCCAAAGAACAGTATGGATCTCTACAAAGGACGGGTCCCGATAACGGCGTGAGAGTATCCTGTCGTCATGATATGTTGGGTCTTCGGTCAGTAGCGTGTGACAATGAATCAAAAGCAAAAAAGGGGTCTCAAAGCGACCCCTTGGCGGTCGTGTTGGTTTTTGCTACCTTTTTGCGTTAAGCGCGACGGTGTAGTTTACAGCATCACGAACGAGGACAGACGCCGTCAGGCTGGCTCCTTCGACCTTTCCTGAAAGCAGGACTGTATTGGCATCGGCAATAGTCAGGGTGACGCTGTCTCCTGAAACGGTTCCTGTAACTTTAGAATCTGTATGGCCGTGTGACGACATCGTGCCGGAAAGGGCGTTTTGGCTCTGGGTAAGCGTTAAGGTCACGGGTAGAACTTCGGCAAACTCTGCGGAATCTCCTTCCATTACCCTCGCATATTCGCCATGCCAGGTTCCAGAGATATCGGGTCCACTAGTTGTGCTGCTGCACGCAGCGAGGAGAGCCCATAAAAGAAGTGCCAAAAGCCAAGAAATGCTTCTCATATACTTTGCCCCTTTCTTGTGAACTGGGGCAGTATAACATAGTTGCTTTCTGTGTGTCTCTTAATTAGCTCGAACCATCTTTTTTCGGTATTGAGGTCCTGCGCTGTCGTAGCTCAATGCGTCAGGCATTGAATCGATCTACGACACTGCACGCCGGAAGTATCGGCAAACCTACCTGCTGAACCGAATTTCAGGGCACTTACAGCAGCGGATAGGCGTGAGGTCCGATTTCGCTCTTGGAACTAATTCGCGAGCTGAGCCTCGAGCGCGATCCGCAGCGTCTCATAGTCGGGTGCTTCGAACCCCTGGTCGCCGATGATTACCGAAGGCGTCCCGCTGACGCCCAGCGTGTTGGCGAGTGCCAGGTCGCTCGCGACGTCCTCTCGAGTTTGCTGCTCGCTGATGCAGGTTCCTAATGCCTCAACATTCAGGCCCGTTATGCCCTGGGCCACCTGCGTGAGGTCGGCAACTGTCTGCCACTGGCCTTGCGACTCGAAAAGCCGCGTTTTGTAGGTCCAGAAGGCGTCGTTGTTTTGCTTGTAAGCACATTCGCCCGCCAGACCGGATAGGGTAGCAGCCTCTTCACCCCAGGCGAGGTTGACGTAGCGTGCCTGAACCTGGCCCGTGTCGATGAAGTCTCGCTTGACTGCCGGGAACACGTCGCTCTCGAAAGTCTTGCAATGTTCGCACATGAAGTTCTCGAGCAGAATCAGGGTCACAGGCGCGTCCGGGTTTCCGAGCGCGGGTTGCCCGTCGAAGCTTGGCATCCCGCTCAGCGGGATCTCTCGGGGGCGCGTCAGCCACAGTGTCGTCACGATAGCGGCGGCTCCCAGTACGATAACAGCGGTGAGAACGGTCAGAAATTGGGCTCTGGTCTTAAGCATCTATGAGATTAGTGTGTCATGCCCCGGCGCCGCCTGCCAGGGGAGGAATGTCCTCTGGCTTGACACCGAAGGCCGGGTTGCTGACACTCAAGGTAGGACCGAACGGGCTTTCGTCGAACGCGCCTGCTCGAAACATCGCGCCGATTTGCCGCGCAGCGTCTCGTCGCACGGCGTCCTTGGCGAAGCGCTCGTCCCACGCACTCAGAAGCCCGACGACACGCCGGTGCAGCCCCTGATAAATCGTCCCATGATAGCGCTGCGACACTTTGTAACCGCCCCGGTATCCCTCGATCAGAAAGCGTGGATCTTTCGGGGTAGACGAGCCGCCCAGGTGCAGCACATCGGTCTGTACGAGGTCGCAG
>JBMDWS010000330.1:0-6092 GCA_048594695.1 Truepera sp.
ATCCTCGCGGCGGCGGCGAGCCGCCTCCATCCGGGGCTGGCGTCCTTTAGCCTGCGCCCCAAAGCGGCCACGCTCGAGCCGAACGCCGCCCGGGACGCCGACATCGCTGCCCGTAGCGCCGCACGGCTGGGCCTCTCTCACTGCGAGGTGACGCTCGAGCCCGGAGACTTCGTCGCCACCGCCGAGGACCTGCCCTACCTCATGGACGAGCCCTCCTGCGAGCCCTACGTCCTGGCAGAGGTGCTGCTAAGCCGCGCCGCACAGCGTGCGGGGGTGCCCGTCGTCCTGACCGGACACGGGGCCGACGAGCTGTTTCTGGGCTACCCGTCCTACCGCGCCGTGCAGCGGGGCACCCTCTACGACCGTTTCCCCCTGTTGGGACCCGTTGCCGGGACCCTCGCCCACGCCCCTGGTATGCCAGCACACCACGCCGCCAACCTCGCGGGGCTGGCCTCGGTCTGGCGGCAGCCCCTTCTGGAGCGCTACGCCACGGTTTCCGCCGTAGCCTTCGACGCCCGCACCACGCGGCGCTACGGATTGTCCGACTCGGCCGTGCTCGAGCGCGCCGCCGAAGTCATCAGGGACACGAGCGACCTGCTGGGCGAACTACCCCGGGGGCAGGCGCTCAGCCCTGTCGAACGCTTTGCCCGGCTCGACCTGCGGCTCAAGGTACCCGAGCACTACAACATGCGTCTCGACAAAGCCAGCATGAGCGCGTCGGTCGAGGCTCGGGTGCCGTTTCAGGATCTCGAGCTCGTCGCCTTCGTTGCGAGCCTGAGCGACAAAACCCTCCTGCGCGGCGGCCTCAAGGGGATGGTGCGCGGGGCCTTCCGGGACGATCTGCCGCCCGAAGTCACGGGGCGCCCCAAACAGACCTTTCAGGCCCCCATCCTCTCCTGGCTGCGTGGTCCGTTATCCGAGTGGACCGAAAGCAAGCTGCGGGCGCTGCCCGACCTGCCGGAGAGCCTCAAAGACCCGAGAGCGTGCACCAGCAGCAGGCAGGCCACCATCCTCTGGAGCCTCGCGGCGCTCGAGAGCTGGCGCGAGGCATTTGGCCTGAGGGACGCATGAAGCGCGTCGTGACCCTGCTCGCGCTCCTCATGTCGGCCCTAGCCGTAGCCCAGACGGGCGGCAGCGCGGTCTGGACGGGCGCGCGGGACGGCGTTCCGGTGCGGGTCACGGTCATCACCCGGGGCCACACCCTGAGCCCGGCGGTGCGGCAGCGCCAACCGTGGTGGCGCTGGGGCAACACCACCACGGACGCCTACCTCTTCGCCTTCGGTAATCCTTCCGATCCCGACGCGGGAATCGGCCGGGGCAACGACCTCCTGGTCGATTTTTCACCCTCGCCCACGCGCCCGGGGGTGCCGCACGCCGCGCTCTACCACCTGACGGGCGAGCAGCGCTTCGATGTCGTGCCGGAAGCAGGAAACGAGGCCTCCTTCGCCCCGCCGAGCAGCCTCACGCCGAACTTTACGGTGCAGCCCCTGCGCGGAGGCTGGTGGGTCGGGGGCAAACCCACCTTCGACCTCGAGACCGAACGCCTCGAGCCTTTCGAGGACACGTTTCTCGAGTACGCCGGGCGCGTCCGTTCCGCCTCGCCCGGCGTGCCTTTATGGTCGCAAAGCAGGCTCGTCAACGACGTGAGACCCGACTCGGGCTACCCGCGCTTTAGCGCCACCGTGCGCGCCGACCCGCGCGTCCCCTACCGGCTGGCCCCGCCGCTCATGCCGAGCTGGCCCTACCTGAGCGCCACACCGGAGCGCGCCCACTGGGGCCCAGCCCGCCCGCTCGTCTATGAAACCCAAACGAGGCGATTTTCAGAGTACTGGAGCGGCTTTCATATCGCGGGCAGCTATCAGTTCAATTCCCTGTCGCTCCCACCCCACACCGACTTCGAGGCACCCTTCGCCTTCTACCGCTTCGACCCGGAGGCCGGAAACTACGCCAACCTCGTCGTTCGCAGCGACGTCTGGCCCGCCCCCAGTCCCTTTGGCCCGCCCATTCCCGGGATTCCCCGCACCGCCGTCCGGATGACCTGGACAGGCAAGGAGCGCGACCTCTGGCGCTACTCGCTCAGTGTCCTCGGCAACCACCCGATGACGGCTCGTATCGCTATCGGCCCAACTCGCGTGCGGGCCGTCCCGTACGACGCGTTTCCGACTTGGGTCAGCGAGCGCGCCTGGAAGCTCGCGACCTTCGTCGAGGACACGGAAGGCGAGCGTGGCAGTGAAGGCATCTACGACTACAGCGTAGAGGACAACTACCCGATGTCACTCTGGGCGCAGGGCCTGCGCCTCCACTATCCCAGGACCTTCCTCACGCCCTACCTGACCCCCGCCGGGCGTGGCCCTCGCGAGCTGACGCCGGGTATGCGCGGTGAGTACAGCGCCGTCTACAGGCGAAAACCCCGCCTCTACGTGTCGCCTGTCGACCGCCGCGTCCACCTGCTGCACGCCGACGGGGGTGTGTGGAACCTGGGCCACGGGAACATCTTGCGGGTCGCCAACCTGGACGGTGACGCGTTTATCGACGCCTGGTGGCGCGAGGTAGTGCCCACGGATACCGTACCCCTAAGGGCCCAGAATGGCACGACGCAAGAGGCGCTCTACCGTGCCGACGACCTGCTGATCTACACGGGACCCAACGGCGTGACGCTGCGCCAGAGCGCCTTTGCCCCCGCGCTCAGCCGACCCGCCGTCCCGACTGACCGGGCGAGCTGGGCAGCCTTTTTGCAGGACACGCCGACCGACCCCGCTCGAGACCCCCAGAGCCTCGCGTCGTGGCTGGACGCGTTTAGCGGGCCAACGCTCGAGCTCCCCGGCGTCACCCTACACGACCTGCGCAGCACACCCCACGAGGTAAGTTTCGTGCTGGTGGTTCCTCCGGGCGCTACGCCGACGGGCGATTGGGCGCTGCCCGCGCTGAGGGGTCTTAACCCTGGCCGCTACGTCGTTCATTACGACCGTGCCACGGGGCGCTGGTCACACGAGGCGGCCACCGCACCTAAACCGACCTTCGAGCTCAAGGCCCCGAACCTTCGCACCTTTATGCCAGGGACGCTCGAGCTCATCATCCATAACCACGGCAGCACGTCGCTCTCAGGCCCCGCCGTTCTGCGTTTCGGCCCCCGGCTGGTCGGGCGCTGGGCGCAGGTGCGGCTCGAAGGCGAGAGCCTCTGGCGCGAGACGATCCGCTGGTTGCCGGAGCGCCCGGGAACCTGGCCTGCCACACTGCAGCTGGGCACCACCCGCTACGCGCTAGGGAAGGTCACCATCACCGATAGCCAGCGCGTGGGCGGTCTGACGGCTTTCCTTATGCCTCTCACAGACCCCCCGCGGATCGTGCTGCTTCTGGGCGCCGCCCTCTTCGTCGTAGCCAGTGCCCTCTGGCGCGCCTGGCGGTACCTGTGAGCACCCTGAGCCTCGACACGTCCTACTGGAAGGCCCGGGTGAGCGTCCGCGCCTTTGCCCGCAACCACGCCTATCTCGTGACGGCCCTCGGCCTCGGACTGTCGTTTGGCGCCTATTACGTCCTACGTTATCTGGGTCTCTGGACCGAACAGGACACGGAAGTCTTCGTGCGTATCATCGCCGACATGCAAAACGTGGGAAGCCTCAGGTCGCCCGGCTCCTACACCCACGGCTACGCCTACCCCGTCTGGGCCACGACCCTGGCGAACTTTACCGGGCTGAGCGTCACTGACTTGTTGCAGCTCTACACGCCGCTTATCGGCAACCTGTTTCTGGCGCTTTTCGGGTACGCCTGCTTTCGGCAGCTGCTGGGGTCCGAGCGCCTCGGGCTGCTTGCCACAGCGGTCCTCTTTCTTATACCGGAACTGGTTTTTACCGTGTCGCGGGGCAACCACGAAAAACTCACGGTTTCGG
Organism: Truepera sp.; assembly: GCA_048594695.1. Taxonomy (GTDB): domain Bacteria; phylum Deinococcota; class Deinococci; order Deinococcales; family Trueperaceae; genus Truepera. Next base: position 3,888 of record JBMDWS010000330.1, read on the forward strand.
TCACGCTGCTGGCGGTTCTCGCGCTCAGCAAGAGTTTCAGCGAGTGGCGCCGTGCGGGGCGCTGGAGCGTCTATGTCGGCTGGACGGTGGTATTTTACGTCTGCGCCTTTACCCTGGCGACGCTCAATATCTTCTTCGGCTCGAGCCTGATCGTCGCGCTCACGCTTATGCTGGGCTTTACCACGGTCACCCTGCTCCTGCGGCGGCGGGCGGGCGGGCACCTGTTCCCCTTCGTGCGGCGGCTGGCCTTCGTCGTCGCCGTCAACTGGCTTCTGGTACTGCTCGTCATGTGGTACGTCTACCCGCAATCCTCGGGGACGAACGCGCTCCTCGTCGAAACAGCCAGCGAGCGCCTCACCGAGCTCTTTTTCCCGAGCTCCGGCGACACGACCGAGGAAGACTTCACCGTGTCCGACCCATACGCGGTGACCGGCTCCGACTGGGTCAATTCGCACGTCTACCTGCTCCTCTCATCGTTTCGCTGGCTACTCTTCACGGTGTCGTTTCCGACCTGGCTGGTGCTCTTTATCCTCGCGGTGCGGCGAATCAGGCAGCTCACCCTGCACCACCTGTTCGCACTGGGCCTCTACGGCGCGTTCGGGATGGTGCTGGCGCTCGCCATCCCTATGGACTTTCTCAACCTCTCGGCAGGCAGCAACCTGCAGGTGCGCATGTACACCTATTTCGCGCTCTTTGCCGCGCCGCTGCTGGCGGTCGGGCTCGAGCGAATGTCACGGATGCAGCTTTTGCAGGTGCGGCTCTCGCGGGCGAAATGGCTTTTGCCGAGCCTCTTCGCGGGGCTTTTTATCGTGTTTGGCGGGCTCAGCCTGCTCAAGGCGACGCTCGACCCGGTGGTCAGCAACCGCTGGCTCTTCTACCACCCGGCGGAGGTGCAAGCGGCCCACTTCTGGGGCCAGCGGCAGCGCCACAGCGCCCTCTGGCTAGATGTCGAGGGGCGGCTGCGCTACGCCTACACGACGACTTACCCAGCGGCCTTCGACCAGGGCTACCGGGCGGGTAATATCTTCGACTTCGGGTCGTATCAGGGCGGCAGCGACTTTGCCGTGCGGTCCCCCATGCTCGAGCAAACCGCCGTCGCCTGGGGCCACCGAGCCCCGGTGCTATGGCTCGAGGACCGCCCTTACGACAACGGCGAGGCGCAGATCTATCACCGCATTCCCAAAACGCCCTTCCAGAAATGACGCAGGAACGAAATGGCCGTGACGCAGCCGTGACGCCCCCCTACCGACTCGCCGTTCCGGGTCTCCACAACTACCGCCGCGCCTCGGGCATCGGGCGGGTGCTGGCCAACCTGCAGGACGCCTGGGGTGAGCGCATTTGGTGCGAGGAAGCGCGGCTCCACACGCTCGAGCTGCCCGTCCTGCGCAATGTGCCCTTCGGCGTCGCCGTACCGGAGGGGAGCGACCTCGTGTTCCTGCCCCAGCTCACCGGGGCGAGTGCCCTGATGACCGTCCGCACCCACCGCAGCCTCGTGGTGGTCCACGATATCGGCGTGATCGACTGCCCCGAGGACAGCCGGGCCACGAACGCGCTCACCCGGCAGATTCTCCGGCAGCACCTCCGCGCCCTGCGCTACGCCAGCCACATCGTCACGGTGTCGCACTTTACCCGGGAGCGGCTGCTCGAGCACTTCCCGCACCTCGCATACAAAACCAGCGTCATCCCCAACGCCGTGGACGACGCCTTTCTGGTGTGCCGGGTCGGACCTGCCGAGGCTGAGGCGACCATCAGCAGGCTGATCGGGCGCGAGCCGGGCGCCGAGACGAGACGACCCCGCCTCGTTTACGTCGGGTCGGAAACCCCGAGAAAAAATCTCGGGCTGCTGCTAGAAGTCTTGCAGCGCGTTCAGGCACGCTGGCCCCATGCCCAGCTCCTCAAGGTGGGCCGGGCCGGGAGCGACGCGGACCGGCGGCGCACCCTGAAGCAGATGAACCGCCTCGGGCTCGTCGCGGGTAAGGACGTGCTCTTTCTGCAGGACGTGGACGACCACGCGCTCGCATGCGCCTACCTGAGCGCCGACCTGTTCGTATCGGCGAGCCTCTACGAGGGGTACGGGCTCCCCGCAGCAGAAGCGCTGGCGCTGGGGGTTCCGGTCGTCACCACGAACATGGGATCGTTTCCGGAGATCGTCGGGAGTGCGGGACGACTCAGCGCCCCTGAGGTGGCCCCCTTGAGCGAGGCGGT
>JBMDWS010000331.1:0-3156 GCA_048594695.1 Truepera sp.
GCGATCCGGAGGTAAACCGCTACATGCCCGCGGCACCGCTGGATGAAAGGGACGTGGCACGACTCCTACCTCTACGCGATCCTCGAGGACGAGTGGCGGGAAGCGAGCTGAAGCAAGGTGTACCGTTAGCGTAATCAGCGGAGGACGAGGGGACGAGCGATGACGAAAACGGGGCAGGACTCGAGGTCGCTGACAAGGTATGACCCCCTCACCTCAACTTCAGTTCAACGACTGCCCCTCGTCACATGTTGTGGTCACCTGGGGCGATGAGAAGCCCTGCCGTGGCTGATCCCACGACTCAGGTGCTGGTCTGGGTGGCGGCCCTCTTTATTCTGACGCTGGCTGGGGTTCTGGGTCTACGCGCCTCATCGGTCGACCCAACGACAGACTTTTCGCCGATTATCCTTCTCGTGGCGTATGCGCCTTCACTAACTGCCCTCGGTGTCATGGGCTGGTTCCAAGGCAGAGCCGGACTGCGCAAGCTGTTCGCGTCGGTAGGTAAGCGGTCCGTACCTGTATATGGGTATGGACTGGTCCTTGCACTCCCGTGGCTGCTTCTCGCTGCGGCGCACCTTCTCTACGACGCTGTTAGCCCAGCTCCGCGCAGTGTTCCTTTCGATCTGACCGGTCTCGTCGCGGGCATGGGGGCGGTCATCGCGGGCAGTCTGGGGGAGGAGCTTGGTTGGCGTGGCCTAGCCCAGCCGCTCCTGCAAAAACGGTACAGCGTACTTGTCGCCAGCGTCATCGTGGGCGTTTTGTGGGCCACCTGGCACTGCTGGACTGTTCTGGCGCCGGGCGGGACCGAGGGCCGCTGGCCTCTGGATACTTTCCTTACCTATCTGCGCCTCATTCCGACGGCGGTGATTTATGGCTGGCTCTACAACGTCTCGAGGGGGAGTCTGTTGCTGGTCATGCTGGCGCACGCCGGGCACAACGTAGCGGTCAACACCATGCCCGTACCTGAAGGGAACTACGGACTCGCAGCCTGTGTCGCTGGCCTCTACTGTCTTGTAGCGCTGGTGCTCATCGGCTTTCGCGGGTTTCGTGAGGACGGTCGCTTGGATGGTGGCCCTACCAGAATGTAGCAGCGCGTTGGTAGGGGGTCGGAACGAGGTTCGGGTAGGGCGGTGCCGATTGCTGGGCCTTACGTCAGGCTCTTAAGCTCGCGTTCATCAAGCGGCTTTAGCCTCGGGTATGTCCCGAGTCGCTGCACAGTACAAAACTGCCACCAACCTCGACGCCCGTATCGCGCTCCACACCCGCTTCAGCCGCAACGATGTGCCCTGGTTTCCCTGGGTCTTTTCGCAGCTCGAGCTGCCGGATGGGGCGCGGGTGCTCGAGCTCGGCTGTGGCCCTGCGAGGCTCTGGCGGGAAAATCTGGCGCGGGTTCCAGGGAGCTGGCACGTCACCCTCACCGACTTTTCGGCGGGGATGCTCACGGAAGCTGAGGCGCATCTAAAAGATTCCGGCAAGCATTTTGCGTTTCAGACCGCCGACGCCCAGGATCTTCCTTTCGCGGACGCTTCGTTCGATGCGGTGATCGCCAACCACATGCTCTATCACGTGCCGGATCTGCCCAAAGCCCTCGGAGAAATCAAACGCGTCCTGAAGCCCGGTGGGACGTTCTTCGCAGCGACCAATGGGCAGCGCCACATGAAAGAACTCGACGACCTCTCGAGACCGCTCATTCCGCAGGGGATTTTCAGCGCGTTTGTCGAGGCGAGCCACGCCACAGACTTCAGCCTCGAGACGGCGCCTGAGCTGCTCGAGCCCTACTTTTCCGATGTGACCCTGCACCGCCCCGAGGGCGATCCGAACCTCTACGTTACCGAGGCCGAACCGGTCATCGCCTATATCCTTTCGTCGGTCTCCAAAGCCGAGCGGCAGGACGAAGCTGGCGTCGCGGCGCTGCGGGAACACGTCGAGGCGAGCCTCCGCGAGCGGGGTGAAATCTGCATCACGCGGGCGACGGGGCTGTTTATAGCCCGAACCTGAACTTTCAGGTACGCTCTAGGGATGCTCGACCTCCGACTCATTCGTGACGACCCCGAAACGGTGCGCCGTGCGATCCGCGCCAAGCAGATGCCGGACGCGCTCGCCAAGCTCGATCAGGTCATCTTGCTAGACGAAGAACACAGGCTCCTGCGGAGCGACCTCGAGACCAAACAGGCCGAGCGCAACACATCCTCCAAGCGCATCGGTGAACTCAAGCGCAAGGGCGAAAACGCCGACGACCTCATTCGTGAGATGGGCGCGCTTTCAGACGAGGTCAAGCGCCTCGAGGAGAAGAGCCGCAGCCTCGACGCCAGCTTGCAGACTGCCCTTCTGGAGCTGCCCAACATTCCCCACGAGAGCGTGCCCTACGGCGAGTCCGAGCACGACAACGTGGTGGCCCTCGAGCGCGGCGACAAGCCCACCTTCGACTTCACGCCCAAACCGCACTGGGAGCTCGCGACCGAGCGGGGCTGGCTCGACCTCACGGCTGGCGTCAAGACGAGCGGGGCGGGGTTTCCCATCTTCAAGGGCCAGGGTGCACGCTTTTTGCGCGGGCTGGTGCAGTACTGCCTTAACGCCGTGGTGGACGCGGGCTATACCGAAGTCACCGTGCCGCTCCTTGTCACGCCCGAAAGCGCCTCGGCGACCGGGCATCTGCCGGACAAGGAAGGGCAGATGTACGAGGTGACGGACGGCTTTTACCTGATCCCCACCTCAGAGCTCATCCTGACGGGCATGCACCGGAGTGAGATTCTGGACGCGGCCGACCTGCCGCTGCGCTACACGGCGGCTAGCGCCTGTCTGCGCCGCGAGGCCGGGAGCTACGGCGCCCACGTGCGTGGCATCAACCGGGCGCACCAGTTCGATAAGGTCGAGATGGTGCAGTTCACCCGACCCGAGGACTCCTACGCCGCGATGGAGGAGATGACGGCGCTCTCCGAACGTCTACTCGACAGCTTCGGGCTCCATTACCGCAGGCTCGACATGTGCACGGGCGACATTGGCTTTACGCAGGCCAAAAAGTACGACCTCGAGGTGTGGAGCGCGGGGCAGGAGCGCTGGCTCGAGGTCTCCTCGGTCTCGAACATCACCGACTTTCAGTCACGGCGCTTGCAGACGCGCTTTCGCGACGGCGGCGCGGGCGGCAAGGGCAAGCCCGAA
>JBMDWS010000332.1:0-3173 GCA_048594695.1 Truepera sp.
AAAGGTCACCTCTGGATACGTTTCGCTCTCGAGGCTGCTGCGCTGGATGTACCCGTCGCGGCGGCTCTCATCGCTCTGTAGCTGGCTCACATCGACAACAATCGCCGAGCCGTCCTGGACCGTACCGTCGTCTGTGAGCACGATGCTGCCGCGAATCGCCGTAGTCGTGCCGACAGCGTCGTTGGGAAGATTCAGCCGGGCAAGCTGCTCACGCACGCGGTAGTTCGCCTGGCTCCCCTCCTGCACCGTATAGGTCGTCGCAAAGACTTCCCCTGACAAGCCCAGTAAGGCAACGACGACCAAGGTTCCCCATTCTTTTCGCACAGTATTTCTCCCTGCTCGAGCTGCGCCCGTAGCAATTTGCAATGCAGCTTACGGGGCCTGTGTGCGAATTTGCTGCGGCTCAGCTGCCCCCAACGTGTTCGTAAACGAGCCTCGAGACTTCCGCGATCAGCCGTAGCCCCTCGTTGTCGGCGTAGTAGCGCAGGTCCTGACCACCGCTCGTCATCACCGCCAGCGCGTAGAGCGGCGCACCTTCGCGGTAGACGATCCCGACGTCGTGCCGCACACCGCGCACCGAGCCGCTCTTCGAGGCCACAGTGAGGTGCGGCGTGTCGAGTTCCTCGTCGGTGGGCAGAAGCCGCGCCAGACCCTCGTCGAGTTGCTGGGCCTTCAGGATGGCGAGCGCCGCGTCGGTTTCGGAGGGCGGCAGCAGATCGCCTCGCACCAGCCCGACGAGCATCCCGAGCATGTCGGCGGCGCAGGTGCGGTTGCGCTCGCCCCGCCGCTGCATCTCGTTCATCTCGGCCTCAGGCAGTTGCAATTTACCAATGAGCTGCGTGGCGCGGAAACCGTTCCTGGCGCAAAAATCGTTCGTCGTTTCCAGGCCGATGTGGTCGATCACCATATTGGTCGCGGTGTTGTCACTCACCACAATCATCAGCGTCAGCAGATCGTGCAGGGTCGGGGAGAGGCCCGCGCCGAGCGTCTTGAGGACGCCCGAGCCGCCGACCTGATCGCTCTTTTTGAGGGGGATACGTTCGGTCAGCTCGAGCCGCCCCGCCGCCACCCCCTCGAGCGTCGCCAGCAGGATCGGCAGCTTGATGAGGCTCGCGGCGAGCATCGTGGTTTCAGGGTTGTAGGTGTAGCTCTCGGCCTCGCCAAACGTCTGAAAAGCCACGCTCACGTCGCCGGAAAAGTCGCTGTAGAGATCATTCAGGAAGGAAAAATCAGGCACGCTCGAGCCTCCAGAGGTCTTCGACAGTCTCACGTTCGGTGACGAGCCGCGCTTCGCCCCCATCCAGCACCACCTCGGCAGGCCGCAACGAGGAGGCGTAGTGCGAACTCATGGCGTACCCGTACGCGCCCGCCTCCCCCACCGCCAGAAGGTCGCCCGGTTCGGTACTCGGCAGCGCCACCGCCCGCCCCAGTCGGTCGGCATTTTCGCAGAGCGGGCCGTCGAGGTCCACGGTTACCGCTTCGCCCGCCTTGCCCAGCACACGCAGCGGGTGGCGCGCCCCGTAAAGGGCCGGACGCAGCAGATCGGCCATACCCGCGTCGCAGATGACGTGCGTCGTAGGGCCTTTTTTGACGTGCAGCACACGGGTTAGCAGGGTTCCGCTCTCGGCCACCAGAAAGCGGCCGGGCTCGAGCAACAGCTGCCGTTCACCGATAACCTCGGCAAAAGCTCTCAGCATGGCGGCAAAATCGCGCAGCGGAAAATCGGGAACAGCGAAGCCGCCCCCGAGGTCCACGGTATCGGCCCCCGGAAACATCGCCAGGAGTTCATTGAGTTGCCGAAAGACCTCACCATAGGCCTCCAGGTCGCTGATCTGCGAACCGATATGGACGTGAAAGCCCGCCAGACGCTCGCCCAGCGTGTCGGCGATATGCGCCGCCTCGTCAAACGGCACCCCGAACTTGGAGGTCGCGGCGCCGGTCGCCAGGTGCTCGTGCGTGCGCGGGTCGAGCCCCGGGTTGAGCCGCACCAGAAAACGGGCCTCTGTTTCCACCTCGCCCCACGCCTGCGCCTGCGACAGGCTGTCGAGGCTGACCCAGCCGACTCCGGCCTCCTGTGCGGCAGCGATAAGCGGGGCGTCCTGTCGTGGCCCCCCGAGCAGGATGCGCCCAGCAGGAATACCCGCCCGGAGGGCTCGAGCCAGTTCACCCAGGCTGATGACCTCGGCCCCGAGCCCCCCCTCGGCGAGGCTGCGCAGCACGGCGCCGCAGGGGTTGGCCTTGACCGCGTAGAAAAGGTGTGCCGAAGGTACAGCCCGCCGCAGCGCCTCGACCTGCGACCGGACGCGCCCTACGTCGTAAACGTAAGTGGGTGTGCCGAAACGCTCAGCGACTCGCTGCAAGGTTTCATCGTGCAACGTCTCGTCTGTTGGAGTAGACATGTTCCTTATCCTACTCAGCTCCTTCTAGCATAGAGTCGTATTCGGACCGACCAGTGCAGGGCAAAAAGCGTCAGGCTGCCTCATTATTCCAGCGCACGCAGGGTGTCCCTGAATGCCAGCAGTTCGTCAGGGTCCCAGGATCTCCCCGCTCGACGGCGCTCTGAGCGTCCTTGGGCCACTGAGGCGCACGGTAGGCTGCCAGCGCTTGATCGATAATGCCCCGCACCTCGAGGGGGAGGTGCTCGAGCGCCCAAACACCCGCCTCCTCTTTGCTGGGTACGACGCTACCCGGCGTGCGCCGTATCATCTGCCAGCGACACAGGTTGAGCACGGCAAGAAAAGGGGAGCGAAGCATAGGCTCTCCCTCCAAAACTCCGGCCATGTCGTTTTCGACGGCTGCCCGGTAATCGTCCCAGCGCACCTCACCCAAGGCAACCTCGGGCGCAAGACCCCAGAGCGCTATACCCCTGGTTCGAGCGACGACCACGTTCATGAGGAGGGTGTCGCTGCGCGGCAAGTTTCCCGCTTCGCGGGCTGGCGGTTCGGGGATTTGCTCGCTGAAGTAGGTAAGCAGCGGCATGGGGTGGGTAGGGTTCTGCGCCTCGTAGCGACGGATGATGCTCGCCTCGAGCCCGCCGACATAGGGCCTGTTATCATGATGGCGCTTGAAGAGGTCATAAAATGTGGCGCTCTGAGCTGCGGACAGGTCATCGATGATGACGAGAAGGTCGATGTCGCTTTTGGGAATGTAGAAGCAACCCATCGCGAGCGAAC
>JBMDWS010000333.1:0-1529 GCA_048594695.1 Truepera sp.
CGCGACAAAGGCTTGCGCGGGGACAGCGTCACTTCTTGGGGGGCGGACGCCTACACCCTGCGCGTCACGCAAATGGGTCGCGCGGTGGTCCCGCGCGAGGGCGATGGGGTCGGGTGTCTGTCGGGTCGTCCCGCCCATGACTCTGCATATAAGCCATAGCGCCTGAGTCAGAACACTCTCCCAAGCTATTTCACGCCACTCATTGAAAGGATATAAATAGTGAAAGAGGGCAAATCGATGTTCCAAAATGCGGACAAAAGACTTACCGCGTGACGACCCACTGGGCAGACTACACTTCAGCGCTCGAGCTGACTCTGAATCCAGCCGAGTGCGCCCTCCTCGTCATCGACGTGCAGAACAGCTTTTGCTCTCCAACGGGCATCACCGGGCGCAAACACGCCAACACGAAGATGCAGGCGCTGCCCGCCAAGATCAACGCCTTCATGGAGCATTTTCACGCGCTGGGCGGGCACCTCGTCTTCGTTCGCGCCCTGTCCGACGCCGGAAGCCGGAGTGAAACCCAGCGCTGGCTCGATACGGTCAAAGGCCTCCGCTTCCCCGCCGACCCGAATGACGTTGAGTACGACTTATGCGGCCTCGAGATTCCCGAAGATGCGGTGGTGCTCGAGAAGCGCTGCGGCGACGGTTTCACTTCTACCAACTTGAAAGAGATTCTGGACAGTTGGGGCGTCAAGTACGTGATCGTAAGCGGTGTCCGTACGGAGATCTGCGTGCGCCGCGCTGCCGAACGGGCAAGCAGCGAGGGCTACGTAGTGTTCGTCCCCCGCGATCTCTGTGCGACGCGGGATGCTTGCACCGAGCACGAGGATCAGGCGCTGATGTTTCTAAACGCTTACAGCGGGTTGGTAACGACCTCAAACGAGGTTTTGGGTTGGCTCGAGGTGGCCCCGCCACAGAAATGTCAAGACTCGAGTCGCACCTCTTGAGCGGCGCGGCCTACCACCTCGAACGCAACGATCCCGTCCGGAGCTAGTAAAAGCTGCACAAGCCCCGGCTGAGCGTGCTGCAGGTCTCTTTCCGAAAGCTCGTTTGGTCCTTTCGGGTGGGAGTGATAGACCCCGAGCAGCGTGTCGCCGGACCTGTCAGCGCCCATAAGGGCACGCAGCACTTCACCGGGATCGGCGTAAAAGTGCGTCTCGGGTGTCTCGGCGATATTTGTCAGGGGCACGTGCCGAAAGGCTCGGTCCCCACAGCCGAACAGGAGACCCACGCACTCGGCTGGGGCGCTGCGCTCGGCGTGCTGCTCGAGGAGCGCGATCAGCCCCGTGGAAATTTTGAGGGTGCGCGGGCTGCGCACTGCAGTTTCGAGGTTCGCTGCCTCAGGCGTCATAGGTTTGGGCGTCACGGGGCGAACGTTGCGCTAGTGCCGTCCTGACCTCAGCCACTTCATCCCACTCGAGCACCATGTGGGCACGCTCGAGGGTCCGTTCGTGCCCTTTTCCAGCGAAGAGCACCACGTCACCCGCCCCGGCGATTTCGGCGGCGCGGCGAATCGCCTCACGGCGGTC
>JBMDWS010000334.1:0-3189 GCA_048594695.1 Truepera sp.
TTATACTTGCCCTCCTGCGGCTCGAACACGTCTTCGCTGATCCGCAAGACAGCCAGCGCCTGCGCTAGGAACCCGCTCTTGACGATGTCGGACTCCCAAACGAGCAAGTCGTACTCGGCCCCGAGCGCGTAGTAGGTCGCGAGCTGAGCGCGCACCACCCGTTCGACCTCGGCGCGCAGGTCACCGTGCTCGAGCCGATGCATCACCGCCGACACGCCTCGCTCGATGGCCTCGCCCTCCGTCTCCTTGGCCCGCCCAAGCCGCACGTAGAGCTTGCCGAGCCAGTGGTCGTACTTCTCCTCGCCCGTGTAGGCCTCACCGAAGTACGTCACGGCAAAGATCGACTCGGCGGCCTGCCGCCCGGTGTCATCGATATAGTTCTGCACCTCGACGTCATAGCCCGCCGAGCGCAGAATACGCGCACAGGCGTCACCCAGAACGATGTTGCGCAGATGCCCGACGTGCGCCTCCTTGTTCGGGTTGACGCTGGTGTGTTCGACGATGACCTTCTTGTCCTGCCTGGGTGCGTCTAAGGGCGTGGTGACCAGACCCTCGACGAACGCGCCGGGGTCCAGGTGAAAGTTCAGGTACGGCCCCACCGCCTCGGCCCGGGCGATACCGGGGGGTAATACGAGCTTCTCGAGCAAGCTGCTAGCGATCGCTACCGGATTCTGCCTGAGTTTTTTGGCGAGGCCAAAGGCCACCGGCGACCCGTAATCGCCCGATTTACCCTCCGGCACCGCCTGCACTGTCACGTCGGCCTCTGCGCCGAGCGCCCGAACCGCTTCCTCTAACGCCTCTTTAAGCTGCACCTTCACGTCCATAAGCTCAACGCTATCACGCCCCAACCCACCTTCGGTTTTACCTGTCTGTAGATACCCTCACCTCGCAAACCCACGGGAAGGTTTAGACTGACGGATGGCTCCCCTTTCCGATCATGCTGGTGTAGAACCCGATGTAAGCCAGCTTCCGGAACACTCTAGAAAATCGAGTAGACTTGATACATCGGCGCTAAGATTTTCTTTAGCGCTACTTTAGCCAAGCGAAGGAGCTTCTCGTGGCAGATCCGCAAGACATCCATGAAATCAAGGTGGAGGAGCCCAAAAACGAGCCGCTCGAGGGTCTCATCCCCGTGTGCCCGGTGCGCGGCTCCGTGCTCTACCCAACGATGGTCATGCCTATCGACGCAGGTCGGGGCGTTTCGATCCGCGCTATCAACGCGGCCCTGGACCGTAACCGCACCATCCTTATCGTCTCGCAAAAAGACCGTGAAACCGAAGAGCCGACCGGCGACGATCTCTTTACAGTCGGGACCGCCTGCAACATTTTGCGCATGAAGCGTAATCCCAACGGCTCGGTACAGATGCTGGTCCAGGCGTTCGCCCGCGTCCGGGTCAAGCGCTACGTGAACGGCGAACTCATCGAGGCCGAGGTCGAACCATTCGACGTACCTGTCGGCAACGAGGTCACCCTCGAGGCCGCCTTCCGCGAACTCAAAGAGAAGTTCGGCGACATCGTCGAGGGGGGCGTGCGCAACATTCAGCCCGAAGTCGCGCAGTTTGTCATGAACTTAGAGGACGCCGGGCAGTTCGCCGACTACGTGGCCTATCACCTCGATTTCAGGCTCGAGGACAAGCAGGCCGTTTTGGAGGCCGAATCGGTTGAAGCGCGCGTGCGCCGCGTGCTGGTCCTGATCGACACCGAGGTCGAACTCGCCGAAACCCAGCGCCGCGTGCAGCGCGAGGTCAAAGACGAGATCGACCGCAACCAGCGCGAGTACTTCCTGCGTGAGCAGATCAAGGCTTTGCAGCGCGAACTCTCGGGCTCGGACGACGGCGACGACGAGGCCGAAGCCTTCCGCGCCAAGCTCGAGGAGCTGAACCTCCCCGCCGAAGCCATGAAAGAGGCCGAACGCGAACTCAACCGCTTCGCCCGGATGCACCCGGACTCGGCGGAAGCTTCGGTCATCCGTACCTACCTCACGACCCTGACCGAACTGCCGTGGAACACCCGCTCGCAGGACAAGCTGACGCTCGCTGGAGCCACGCAGATCCTCGATGAGGACCACTACGGCTTGGAAAAGATCAAGGACCGCGTCGTTGAGTACTTAGCGGTGCGCAAGCTCAAGATCGACAGGGCTGAAAAGGGCGAACTCAAGGAGGACGAGGTCAACCGTGGCCCCATCCTGCTCTTCGCTGGCCCTCCCGGCGTCGGGAAGACCTCGATTGCCAAATCGATCGCCAAGGCGCTCGGGCGCGAGTACGTGCGCATTTCCCTGGGCGGCGCACGCGACGAGTCCGACATTCGTGGCCACCGCCGCACCTACATCGGCTCGATGCCAGGTCGGATTATTCAGGGTATCCGGCAGGCAGGCACCAAGAACCCGGTGTTTTTGCTCGACGAGATCGACAAGCTCGGCACGAGCTACCAGGGCGACCCCTCCTCGGCGCTTCTGGAAGTGCTCGACCCGGCGCAGAACAACGCCTTCGTCGATCACTACCTGGGCGTTCCCTTCGACCTCTCCGAAGTGCTCTTTATCGCGACCGCCAACTATCCGCAGCAGATCCCCGAGGCGCTGCTCGACCGCATGGAGCCGCTGGAATTTTCCTCGTACATCGAGCAGGAAAAGATCGAGATCGCCAAGCGCTACCTGCTCCCCCGGCAGGTCGTGGAAAACGGTCTCAAGCCCAAGCAGCTCAACGTTTCGGACGGGGCGATCGCCAAGGTCGTGACTTCTTATACCCGCGAAGCGGGCGTCCGGAATCTGGAGCGCACCATCGGCACGCTCGCCCGCAAAGCAGCGCGGCGCATCGCTGAAGGCGAAGCCAAGCGCGTACGGATCGGTGAGCGGAGCCTCGAGCCTTTCCTGGGTCCAGAACGCTTCACACCCGAATCCGAGAACACCGAAAACCTCGTCGGGGTGGCAACAGGCATGTACTACACGCCTGTAGGCGGTGACATCCTGTTTGTCGAAACCTCGGTAAGTAGCGGCAAGGGCGGCCTGGTCCTGACTGGGCAACTCGGCGACGTGATGAAAGAGTCGGCGCGAGCCGCCCTGACCTACGCCAAGGCCAACGCCGACCGCTTCGGCATCGCCCCCGAGCGGCTCGAGTCCGAGATTCACATCCACTTCCCGGCGGGCGGCACGCCCAAGGAAGGCCCGAGCGCGGGCGTGGCGATTGCCACCTC
>JBMDWS010000335.1:0-11962 GCA_048594695.1 Truepera sp.
CTGGCGCTGCCGGAGGTCGTGTGAACGCGCTCGAGTCGATTCGGCATCTCGACGGGGCCAAGCTCCGCTACGCCCTCATGGACTTGGCGAAAGAGATTCCTGACGCCATCGCGCTCGGGCGGGGCGATCCCGATCTGGCTACGCCGGAATTTATCGTCAGGGCCGCCGAGAAGGCGCTGACAGGCCCGCTCCCGGTCACACCTGTTGCCGGACTGCCGGAGCTGCGCGCCGCTATTGCCGAAAATGCCCTCAGAGACCACGGTCTGCAGCAGCGCCCGGAAAACGTACTCGTGACGACGGGAGGGCAGGAGGGTCTTTTTCTGGTCATGAGCGCGCTGCTCAATCCTGGCGACGAGATCCTCGTGCCCGACCCGCGCTACACCTCTTACGATCAAGCTATCGCGCATACCGGCGCGACCAGCGTGAGTGTGCCAACGTTTCCACAAGACGGGTTCGACCTGCGCCCGGAAGAGGTCGAAAAAAGGCTCACGGAGAAGACGAAGGCGCTCCTCCTGGTAACGCCCAGCAATCCGACGGGCGGCGTTATTACGCAGCAAACAGCCGAGCGTCTTGCTGAACTCGCGGTCAAGCACAACTTCGTTATCGTCAGTGATGAGATCTACGGCAAGTTCGTCTGGGAGCCGTTCGAGCATGTTTCGCTGGCGTCTTTGCCCGGCATGGCTGGGCGCACGATCACGCTGAGTGGGTTTTCAAAGACCTATGCCATGACGGGCTGGCGTGTCGGCTACATCCTGGCCCCCGAACATGCTATTCAGGCCATGACCGCGATCAAAGCGCATACGACTGGACCGGTCGCTACCTTGAGCCAGCGTGCGGCGCTCGCGGCGGCGCAAGGCGACGATACTTGCGTGGCGGCCTTTCGCGAAGTCTACGCCGAGCGGCGGGCGCTCGTGGCTGCGGGGCTACGCGACATGGGGCTTTCCTACAGCGACCCACGCGGCGGCTTTTTCTTCTGGGCCGACGCCTCGAGTACAGGCTTGCGGGCGCTCGAGCTTTCCTATCTGCTCCTCAAGGAAGCGCGCGTTCTGGTTTTTCCCGGTACCGCGTTTGGCGAGAGCTGGAGCGATTACCTGCGCATCACGACGTTGCAGCCTACCGATATTCTCCGCGAAGCTATCGCCCGAATGACCCCTGTCGTGCAGCGCTATGCCCGCGACCAGCAAACCACAATCTAGGAGCCCGAAATGAGCGAACGAACTGTTGGAACCGCGACAGCCCAACCCGGTGAGGTGGCGCGGGGCGTCATTCCGGTCACGATCATGCCAGGTGGTGGTGACCTGGGCATTCCCGTCATCGTCATCCACGGAGCCAAGCCCGGTCCTTGCGTCTGGGTCGACGGAGCCATTCATGGAGATGAGCCCGAGGGGCCGCTCGCATGCTATCTGCTGGCTAGAGAGGTCGATCCTGCGGAGCTGTCCGGAACTCTGGTGCTGGTGCCTGTCATGAACGTAGGCGCGTACGAAGCGGCGCAGCGCGGGAACCCGCTGGACACGTTTACCTACGATATGAACCGCATCTACCCCGGGCGGGCGGGCGGCTACCTCACCGAGCGCGTGGCGCACGCGCACAGCCAGTGGCTACTCGAGGTTGCCGACTTCGAACTGTCGATCCATTCGGGCGGTAACCACTCGTACCTTTCGGAAACGATCTTCGCAACCGAAGACGCCGCCTCGCAGGAACTGGCCCGGGCGATGGGGAAAGGCTGGAAGCTCGCTCTCAAAGCCATCAGCCCCAAGGGTAACCCGATGGGCGTGATGGTCGACGCGGGGAAAGCAGGCATCACTGTCGAACTCGGCGGGCGCTCCGCGACGAGCCCGAAGGCGTTCAACTGGGTCGGGCGCACACTGGCAGACGCTGTTCTCAACATCTTGCGGCACTACCGGATGCTGCCCGGCGAAGCACACTACGAAAGCCCGCGCTACACAGGCGTGCAGCACGCCTTGCTCGCGCCGGTGAGCGGGACCTTCGTGGCGGAACCGGACGTGGAATTCCAGAAAGAGATGAAAAAGGGCGACAAGCTCGCGACCATCTATGGTATCTACGGCGACGTGTTGGCCGAACTACACGCGCCGGTCGACGGGATGTTTTTCGGCCTTAGGGCGCTTCCAAACGTCGTCACGGGCGACTGGTGCTGCTTCTACGCCGAGATCCAGGGCACGTTGCCCGAACCTGAGTGACGCAAAGCGTGGAAAAGACTGAATGGACGAGGCTCGAGGCGCTTCTCGGTGACCTCGTGCAGATCCCCTCGCCGACCCCGCCGGGCGACACGCATGCTATCGCGTCGTTTATCGCTGCAGAACTCGCTCTGGAAGGCGTGATCGTCGACATGCTGGCCCCGCCCGAAAAACCCGAGGCCGTGAGCGTCGTCGCCACGTTGGGTCAGGGTGCCCCGGTCATCATGCTGCACGCGCATCTCGACACGGTACCGGTGGCTGACGATGAGCGCCTAAACTGGTCTCAGGACCCCTACGCGCCGACCATCCGGGATGGTCGTCTCTACGGCAAGGGCAGCGTCGACGATAAAGCGCCGCTGGCTGCGATGATGCGGGCGTTTCGTACGCTGGCCGGGCAACAGGTCCATGGGACGCTGGTACTCGTCGCTGCTGCTGAAGAGGAGGTGGGGGGGCGGCTCGGGACGAAATGGCTGGCCGACTCGGGCCATCTGCCCCAGGCGGACTTCATCATCGTCGGGGAGCAGACGTATAACCGCGTCGCGCTGGCCCATAAAGGCGTGCTGCGCGCGTCGGTGACGACACGCGGGCGCAGCGTTCACGCGACCGAGCCCGACCGGGGGGTCAGTGCCATCATGGCGATGGCGAAGGTGGTGCTCGCGCTTGGGCACTATCACGAGGCGCTTAAAGGGCGCAGCCATTCACTCGTCGGGCACCCGACCTGCAACGTTGGGGTCATTGCCGGGGGCAGCACAGCCAACGCTGTGCCCGACACCTGTACGGTCCATCTCGACCGCAGGATGATTCCCCGCGAAGACCCTCGGGCGGTGAGGGCCGAACTCGAGCAGGTCGTCGCTGGAGTCGACCTCGGTGAGGCTACGGCGGAGGTCCATTCGTTTCTCTTCAGCTCCTGGTTCGATTCGGGGTTGGACACTCCGCATGGGCAACGCTTTCGCGCGTGTGTAGATGAAGCGTTCGGCGCGCCGCAAGCTACCGTCGGCTATCTGCCCGGTAGCGACGCCAAACATCTCATGGCGCTCAAGCGGGGCGACATGGTCGTTTTTGGCCCCGGCTCCTACGAGGTCGCGCACGCCTTCGACGAGTACGTCGACCTTGCGGAACTCGCCCAATGCGAAGCGATTCTAACGAGCTTTTTACAACGCACATTGGGAGGCAAAGGTGAATAATCTCGAGGCGTTTCGCCACCATATGGCGAGGATCAACGACCTTATGAACGCGATGTCTGTTCTGAACTGGGACGCGCGGGTCACCATGCCTGCGGGCGGTAGTGAGACCCGCGCCCAGCAACTCGGGACGCTCGCCGAAATCGTTCGTGAGCAGTTCGACAGCGACGCGACCCGCAGGTTGCTCGAGGCTGCCGAAAGAGACGTGGCAGACTTGCCGGAGGACGCCTACGCCGTGCGCGAGGTGCGGCAGGCCAGGGAGGCGCTCGTTACCTTATCGCGGGTACCGCCTGAACTGAGCGCTGAACTCGTTCGTTTGGGCAGCGCTGCGCAGCCCGTCTGGGCCGAAGCCAAGGCGACCCAGAACTTCGCGCACTTCGCCCCGTCGCTGACCCGAATGGTCGCGCTGACACGCGACCTCGCCGACGCCATCGGCTATGAAGCGCACCCTTACGACGCCATGCTCAAGCAGTACGAGCCGGGGATGACCGCGGCGACGCTTCAGACCCTCTTCGCTGAGCTGCGCGCCGCGCTTTTGCCCCTTTTGGACCGCGTTCGTGGGAGCCCGGCGAAGGCTCCGACGCACCTCCTGCAGGGAACCTTTCCCAAAGAGAAGCAGCGGGCCTTCGCGCTAGGCGTTGCCGAGAAGTTCGGCTTCGATCCGGCGCGAGGGCGGGTCGACGCGTCCCATCACCCGTTTGAGATGTCGCTGACCCGGAACGACGTAAGAATGACGACGCGCTATAACGAGCGCTTCTTGCCCGGTGCGGTGTTCGGCCTCTTTCACGAGACGGGCCACGCGCTCTACGAGCAGAACGTCGATCCTGCGCTCACGCGCACCGTGCTGACTACCGACCTGCTGGGTATGTACGCTGTCGGCGGTACTTCTTTTGGGCTCCACGAAAGCCAGTCGCGCCTTTGGGAGAACATGGTGGGTCGGAGCCGTACGTTCTGGCACAACCACTTTCCCGAATTGCAACAGACATTCCCCGAGGCGCTTGCGGATATCGACGCCGAGACGTTCTACCGCGCTGTCAACGACGTAAAGCCAAGTCTCATCCGTGTCGAAGCCGACGAGGTGACCTATAACCTGCACATCATGCTGCGAACCGAGCTCGAGATGGCTCTGCTCGACGGGAGTGTCAGCGTCGCCGAGCTGCCAGACGCCTGGAACGCTCGCATGGAGGCGTATCTGGGGATCACGCCGCCCAATGACAGCGTCGGCGTGTTGCAAGATATCCACTGGTCGCACGGACATATCGGGACGTTTCCCACCTACACACTCGGCAACGTCATGGCCGCGCAGTTTTTCGCGGCGGCCCGCCAGCAGGTGCCCGGCCTCGACGAGAGCCTCGAGCGGGCCGATTATGGGCCGCTGCGCACTTGGTTGACCGACAATCTCTACCGTCACGGGCGCGCCTACACACCCGCCGAACTCTTGGAACGGAGCACAGGACAGGCGCTTGGTGCAGGTCCGCTACTTACGTACCTGAAAGACAAGTACGAGGCGCTCTACCCGGAAGCCTGAGTGTGACGAGCAGCGGTTTTGTGCCGCTGCTCTAGGTTTCGCTACCGTCTAAAGGTCGCCGTACTTGCGCTCGAGGTAGCGCAGGTACGGCCCTGTCTCGAGCCCCCGACCGCAGATTCGCTCGATAAGCTGAACCGGGTCGTAGCGTCTCCCGTGCCGGTGGATGTTGTCACGCGTCCAGCTGTAGAGCGTGCCGAATTCGCCCACCGAAAGCTGTTCGGGTATCCCGGGATGCGCGAGGCAGGCCGCTTCGTAAAACTGGGCCGAAAGGATGTTGCCGAGGGTATAGCCTTGAAACGCACCCCCGATGGGGCCACTGAACCAGTGCACGTCCTGCAGGACGCCGTCCTTGTCGTCCGTCACATCGACGCCCAGCAGCTCGGCGTACTTGGCACGCCACGCAGCGGGCAACTGCGCGACTTCGAGCGTGCCCTCGAGCAGCTCGAGCTCTAGCTCGAAGCGGATGATGACGTGGAGGTTGTAACTCACCTCATCGGCCTGTGTGCGGATGGTGGAGGGTCTGACGACGTTCACGGCGCGGTAAAAGCTTTCGAGGTCTACACCGCGCAGCTGTTCGGGAAACGTCTCTTTCAGTTTCGGCAGCGCGTAGTGCCAGAATGTGCGGCTGCGCCCGACGATGTTCTCCCACAGCCGCGACTGCGACTCGTGCACGCCTGCCGAACTTCCGTCGGCGAGCGGGGTTCCCTCGAGGCGGGGCTCGAGTCCCTGGTGGTACATGCCGTGCCCGCTCTCGTGAAAGGTGCAAAAAAGGGCTTCGGGCAGATACTGCTCCTGGCCCCGCGTGGTGATGCGCACGTCGTCGAGCGAGAATTCGATAGCAAAGGGGTGGTGCGTGGGGTCGAGCCGCCCCCTGGTGAAGTCGTAACCGAACTCGGCGACCCGCTCACGCGCAAACGCAAACTGCGCGTCCAGCGGGTAGTGCTGCCGCAAAAAGCTGTCGTCGGGACGCTCCTGGTCGCTGAGACGCCGGAGCAGCGGGACGAGCGCCTCGCGCAGCTCGCTAAAGAGAGGCCGGAGCTGCGCGACGGTCATACCGTGGTCGTGTTCGGCGATGAGCGGGTCGGCGAGGTGCTCGGTCGGTCCTTGCAGGGTCGCACGCTCGCGGCTCAGCTCGAGGGTCGTCTCGAGGATTCCTTCGACACCTTTGAAATCGTCGGCGGCGCGTGCTTGTGTCCAGGCCTGATAACTCGCGGCGGTGTGTTCCGAAAAGCGCTTGGCGAAGGCGTTCGGCAGTTTCGTGGCGCGTTCGAAGTCGCGGCGCGCGATCCGGAGGTAGCTCGCTTCGAAACTGTCTGGCGACGTGTCCTTTACCTCCTTTTCAGCGTCCGCTAGAAGCTTGCCGGTTTCCGGAGAGCTGAGTCGTTCGTGAGCCAGCGTCTTGATGAGGCCGAGCTGTCGGGCACGGGCCACGGCTCCGCCGGGCGGCATGTAGGTTGCCTGATCCCATTTGAGCAAAAAGCCGACACCGTTAAGGTCGATGATGTCGAAAAAGTGGCGGTGCAGTCTGGCGAACGCGGTCTCAGCCATCTGTGGGGCCTTTCGTAGACGCTCCCCCGGAGCGAGCAGGGTGCGTGGCAAACCATTCGAGTATCGCCTCGAGGCGCTGCAGTCGCCGGTCTGGTCGGCCCGAGCGCGAGAGATCATGGCCTTCTTCAGGAAAACGGATAAAACTCACGTCTTGCCCCAGAACGCGCAAGGCCGTAAAAAACTGTTCGGCCTGTTCGATTGGGCAGCGGTGATCCTCTTCGCTGTGCAGGATGAGGAGCGGGGTGGTGACGTCGGCGACATACTTCATGGGGCTCTGGTTCCAAAGCTTGTCGCTATCCTCCCAGGGTGTGCCTCCGGTTTCGATGTGAATCCAGGAAAAGCCGATGTCCGAAGTGCCATAAAACGACAGCCAGTTGGTGATCGAGCGCTGCGTCACGGCGGACGCGAAAAGCTCGGTCTTGGTGACGAGCCAGTTGGTCATAAAGCCGCCGTAAGAGCCGCCCGTCAGGTGAATAGGCGCGTTGGGGTCCGTGTGCTGGCTGCGTGCGTGATGTGCTAGCTGCATCACGTCGTCCGCGTCGATGGTTCCGAGTCGACCGGAGATGCTGTTGGAAAACGGGTAGCCGTAGCTCGAGCCGCCGCGCGGGTTGCCGAAAACGACGGTGTAGCCCTTTGCCGCCAAAAGCTGAAACTCGAAGGAAAAGCCGTACCCGTAGTTCGTTCGCGGCCCTCCGTGAACCTGCAAGACGAGAGCGTGGTCGGGTCGCGGCGTTGCCGGGGGCAAGGTCCAGTAGGCGATTTCGGCCTTTTCATCGCTCGTCTCAAGTCGCACTTCGGGGCTGATAGGGGCGAGAGCGTAGCGCTCTAAAAAGGGCTGATTGATCCGGCTCAGCTGCCGTTCCCGAGCGCCTTGCAATGCAAAAAGCTCGCCGGGTGTGTCAGGAGTCTCGGCGACAAACACGGTGCAGCTCGCAGCGGCGCTGAACGCCGTCACAGCGCGCCCCGGGCCTTGGAGTGACGTGCGCTCGAGCGAGCCAAGGTCTACACGCGTCACCGCGCTGCTGCCCCTGACGTTGCCATTAACGAGGAGCGTGCGCTCGTTCTCCCAAACGGGGGAGTTGGAATAGCGTCCATACCGGGTATCGCCGCCCACCAAGGGGACGCAGTCGAGGTCGCCGGTCAGCAACCTGGGTTTTCCTCCCTGCGCCGAAACGGTCCATAGACCTGTCGGAGAGCTGATACGTTCCGGAAGGCATGGGGCCAGGTAGGCAAGCGTCGCGCCGTCCGGGCTGACGCTCGGGGCACTGGCGATAAGCGGGTTGGGCTGCTCGACGAGGACGCGCGGGTGGCTCTCACCCGTACCGAGCCGCCACAGGTTGCGGTAATAAAACCCTTCCTCCTCGAGCGTTGGGGCGGAAACGAAATAAAGCGTGCCGTCGGGTCCGAAAGTCGGTTCGCTCGGGTTGGCGTTCGGGGTTGGCAAGCGCGTCAGCGCCTTGGTGGCAAGGTCGAGATCCCAAAGCCCGGCAGGCGCGTCGGCGCGGAACCCGACCCCATCTTGCTTGTAATAAGTCTGCGTGATGCGACGCCCCTCGCCACGTTCTTGTGGCGCTGCCTCATCTCGTCCGGTGAGCGCGAGGCGCGTGCCGTCCGGATGCCAGGCCAACTCATTTACCCCACCTGCTAAAGCGGTCAGTTTTTGGGCCTCGCCGCCCTGGAGGGCCAGGGTGTAGAGCTGAACGCTGCCGTCTCGGTTCGAGAGAAAGGCCAGCCGGGTGCTGTCGGGGCTGAAACGCGGGAAGGTGTCTTTATGCGTGCCCTGCGTCGAGGCGACCTCGAGCCCGCTTGCCACGTCGTAGAGCGCAATGCGGCTCAGGTAGTGGGGTGGATCGCCCTCGGCAATGCGGGTGATGACGACCGCCGCCACGCGTCCGTCGGGGGAGAGGGTGGGATCGGAAACGAACCCCAGTTCGAGAAGCGACGTGGTTTCGAGGGGTACGCGCTGCGTCACTGTTTCCCGAACGCTTCCATGATGGCGGCAGCATATTTGATGCCCTGAACGTACGAGGCGACGGTGATGTTTTCGTTCGGCGCGTGCAGGTTGGCACCGGGGTTGGCAAAACCTGTAAGGACGCAGGGTATCCAGACGTGCTTCAAAATAGTACCTTCCGCCGAAACCCCGTTGACAATGGGGATTTCGCCATACACGAGCGTAGCCGCTTCGATCACGGCCTGCGCCATCGACTCTTTGACCGAGATCTTGTAGGGGGGCTCGGCCCTGGCCTCGCCCAGCACCTCGATATGTCCGAAGCCGTGCTTGACGAGGTGGGCCTTGAGCCGCTCGAGCGCGGCCTCCGGCTGGATATTGGGGATAAGGCGAAAGTCCATCTTGACCCGGGCCTCGTTCGGGACGATGGTTTTGGAGCCGGGCCCGGTGTAGCCGCTGATCAGTCCCGCGATGTTGGCGGTGGGTTCGTAGGCTCTGGCCCGAACCGCGTCGACGCCGTTTCGACCCAGCGCGAACTCGGAGATGCCCCACTCGGCCTTTAGCTTATCGAGGTCGACACGGGCGGCTTTTTCGGCAAGTTGCGCTTCGTCCTCCTCCTGCAGCTCGTAAAGGCCTTCGTACCAGCCGTCGATGAGGATGCGGCGGTTTTCGTCCATGATCGTGTTGAGTGCTCGGATCAGGTCCCAGGCGGGCGCGGGCAAGAGCGGAAAGTTGAGCGAGTGCACGTCGCTCGCCGCGCCGCGCGCGACGAGTTCGACGAACAGGACGCTTTTTAACCCGAGGTCCACATCGGGCAGCAGCGTCGCCGTGTCGAGCGACCCGTCCAGACAGTGCATTCCGTCGGCCTCGAGCAGCGCCGTGTTCTTTTCTACCCATGGCCCCAGGTGCAGGCTGCCGATTTCCTCTTCGCCCTCGATGATGAATTTTAGATTCACGGGCAGCGCCCCGCGCACCGCGAGAAACGCCTTGGCGGCTTTGTTGAAGGCCAGCACACCGCTCTTGTTGTCGGTCGCGCCGCGCCCATAGAGCACGCCGTCTACGACTGCCCCCGACCAGGGTCCGCCGTGATCCCAAGCGTCCAGGGGTTCGGGCGGCTGCACGTCGTAGTGCGAGTAGCAGAGCATGGTTTTACGCGATCCGGGGCTTTCCATTTGACCGAAAACGACCGGGGGGCCGCCGTCAAGTTCATAGAGTTCAGCGTCGAGCCCGTCGCGGTGCATCATTTCACGGACGAGTTTGGCGCAGTCTTCCAGCCCCACGTTTTGCGCCGAGATGCTCGGCTGTCGAACGAGGGTCTG
Source organism: Truepera sp. (assembly GCA_048594695.1). Lineage (GTDB taxonomy): Bacteria > Deinococcota > Deinococci > Deinococcales > Trueperaceae > Truepera. The sequence goes on from JBMDWS010000335.1 coordinate 9,720, forward strand.
TAAGTCCTGGACGGCTTCCTCGGCGTGAGCGTCGATGTAGTCGAAAATGTCTTGCAAATCCATATCAGGCTTTCCTGGTCAGGTCGTGGTTCAAGTTCTGGCTTAGCTCCCAGGCGCTGAAGCGCTGGCCTGTGAGCGTCGTGTCCGTGCGCGCTGCAAGATAGACGAAGGCGGGGGCCAGCACTTCCGGCTCGACCCATTTGCTTTTGAGGTCGTCGGTATAGGTGCGCTCCGACATGGGCGTGTGCATATACATTCCCGGGGTGACGGTATGTGCCAGGATGCCGTAAGGTTCACCCTCGAGCGCGGCACATTTCATGAACCCCTCGAGGCCGTGCTTGCTGGCACAGTAAGCACTTTCGTCCGCGAACCCTTCGATGCCTGAACGCGACGAGACGTAGATGAGTGTGCCGCCACGCTCTTTCATGCCCGGCCAGACGGATTGTGTCAGCAAGAACGCGGCTTGCACCCCGACGTTCAGGGTGGCCTGCCAGCGTGCGAATGGCAGATCCTCGAGCGGTTCCGGGACCAGGATAGCGGCGTTATGAACGAGGGTGTCGATCGTTCCGATCTCAGCCAGAACACGCGCGGCGACCGCTTGCGTCGCCGCGGCGTCGCTCAGGTCGACAGGATAGATCTCGGTTCGATCTTGCAGGTCGTCTGCGACCTGTACCAGACCGGCCCCATCCCTGTCGAGCAGGGCGACCCGGTAGCCCGCCGCGTGAAAGGCTCGAGCGACCGCCCGTCCGAGGCCCTGAGCTGCGCCGGTGATGAGGGCGGCCTTACCGGCCTCAGGCACCGAGGTCGATCCAGCGACGCTCGGCGCCCGAGCGCTTCACGGCGTCCAGAACTTGCTGGGTGCGCCAGCCATCCTCGAAGGTCGCGCCTTCTCTGAGGGGCCGCTGCTCGTTGATCGCGGCCGCGAACTCGCGTAGCGCCGCGACCACCGAGACGTTCCAGATGCCTTTGTTGAGGCCGTTCAGGCTCGCGTTGGGGTCGGTTTCGCTCGCCTCTTCAAAGGGCTCGCCCGCTTTGGCGATGAGGAGCTTCTCGTCGCTGTTGGTCAGCAGTATCGTTCCTTCGCTGCCGAAGATCTGCGTCACGTTGTCGAGGTTGTGGCGGGCAACGCCGCTCAAAAAAGCGTGAACGAGCCCACCGCTTCTGGGCTCGAGCGTCATGTCGACGGTATCGTCGGCGGTCGCTTGCCAGGCTTCGCCCGTCGTCTTGTCGCGACGCTCTGAAACGAGTGTCAGCGCTTGTCCGCTCACCGAGGCGATGTCCCCAAACCACCAGCGGATGAGGTCGATCTGGTGCGACCCGTTCGCGCCGAGTCTGCCTCCCCCCGCTTCCTCCAGAGACCACCAGTCGCCCTTGGGTCTCGAAGCCGGGTCGCCCCAGCCCGGCGTGATGTTGGCGATGTTGGCGTGGCGCAGCTCACCGATAAACCCTTCGTCTATGAGCGCCTTGACCTTCTGGCGGTTCGGGTTGAAGCGGAGTTCATGGTCGATCATGTGAAGTCGGCCCAGGCGTTCAGCCTCGTCCAGCATGGTCTTGGCCTCATCACTCGTCATCGCCATGGGTTTTTCGCAGAGGACGTGTGCTCCGGCGCGGAGCGCAGCGAGCGTCATGGGCGCGTGGGTGACGGTGGGCGTGGCGATGCAGACGAGGTCGAAGCTGTGCTCGGCTAGCATCTGCTGCCAATCGTCATAGGCGTGGGGGATGCCGAAAGTCTCGGCAGTGCTCCGGGCACTCTCGAGGCGGGCGCTTGCGAGTGCGATCACGTTCGCGCCCGGTACGTGGCGCAGAGCAGGTAGGAAGGCGGCTTTGGCGAAGCTCGCGCCGATGATGCCGACGTTCATGAAGGTCTCCTTGACTGCAAAGGGGGACGTAGGGTTAGCTGACGCCTCGAAGGCGCGGATCCAGGAAATCGCGTAGCCAGTCGCCCAGGATGTTGAACGACAACACGGTCATCATGATGGCGGTACCGGGGAAGATGGCGAGCCACCAGCGGCCTGCCAGAAGCTGATCGCGGCTTTCGGCCAGCATGCCGCCCCAGGTTGGAACGGTTGGCGGTACGCCCAGGCCCAGAAACGACAGCGCGGCTTCGGAAAGAATCACACTGGCGATATTGAACGAGGCGATAACGATGAGGGGCGCGAGAATATTGGGGAGGATACTTTTGAAGAGGATGCGCCCTGTCGTTGCGCCGAGCGCCCGGGCAGCCTCCACATATTCCTTTTCCC
>JBMDWS010000336.1:0-2556 GCA_048594695.1 Truepera sp.
GCGTCATCACCGCGTCGAAGGCGTGCGTTTCCTTCTCGAGCCGCGCTTTCAGGTCCCAGTAGCTAGCCGGAACAAATGCGATGCGCTCGCGCTCGCGTATGACCATGAGCCGCACCGCGACGCTCTGCACTCGCCCCGCCGAAAGCTTGGGCGCGACCTTTTTCCATAACAGGGGCGAGAGCGTATAGCCGACCAGGCGGTCCAGAACGCGGCGCGTCTCCTGCGCCTCGACGAGGTGCCTGTCAATGTCGCGGGTGGCCTCGAGGGCGCCAAGAATCGCGTTCTCGGTGATCTCGTGAAAGACCATCCTGCGAACCGGAACTTTCGGGTTCAGAACCTCGACGAGGTGCCAGCCGATCGACTCGCCCTCGCGGTCTTCGTCCGTTGCGATATAGAGTTCGTCGGCGTCTTTAAGGGCCGCCTTGAGTTCTGAAACGACCTTTTTCTTTTTGCTAGGGACGATATAGATAGGCTCGAAGCGGTCGTCGATGCCGAGCCGCGCCCAGGCCTGATCCTTGTACTCGCTCGGAATTTCGGCAGCCGAGGCGGGCAGATCGCGCACGTGCCCCATCGACGCCTCGACGCGGTAAGACGGCGGCAAAAAGCGCCGGATGGTCTTGGCCTTGGTCGGCGATTCGACGATCACCAAGCGCCGTGGCCCGCCCCCCCGGACAGATTTTTTACTCGCAGTCTGACTCAAGCTGTCTCCTTCAACGTCCGCAACTTTACCAGTTGCCTAATGGCACGCCATTATATAGAGCCGCGCACGTTTGTCAACATGCCGTCCTACACAGTATTCATCCTGAAGCGGCTGCTGTGTGGAAAAAGCCGCTCCCCATTCGGGGGCCGAGCGGGTACACTTCGGCCTTCGCCAGCCTAAATAACGCGGCGGTTGCTGATGGCGCGGCCCAGCGTGACCTCGTCGGCGTACTCGAGGTCGCCGCCGACCGGCAGGCCGTAAGCAATACGCGAGGTCGTGACCTTCATCTCACCCAGAAGGCGCGCTAGATACATCGCGGTGGCCTCCCCTTCGACGGTCGTGGCGGTCGCCAGGATGACCTCGCTCACATCCTTGAGGCGCGTCATCAAGGGCTGAATGGTGAGTTGCTCCGGCCCAATACCGTTCATGGGCGAGAGTGCGCCGTGCAGCACGTGGTAGAGGCCGCCGTATTCGCCCGAGCGCTCGATGGCCAGGAGGTCGGCCGGCTCCTCGACGACGCAGATCAGCGTCTGATCACGCTGGGCGTCGGTGCAGACCGCGCAGCGGTCGCTGTCGGTGATGTTGAAGCAGACCTCGCACTGCCGCAGGCTGCCCTTGGCGGTAAGGAGCGCCTCGGCGAGGGCCCGCACCTCGTCAGCGGGCCTATTGAAGAGGTAAAACGCGAGCCGCTGGGCGCTTTTCGGGCCAATTCCGGGAAGGCGCCCAAGCTCGCGGATGAGCTGGGTCAGTGCAGGGGGATAGCGCAACGCTTCTTAACCTGACCTAGAACATCCCGCCCAGGCCACCGAGACCGCCCATGCCGCCCATCGCCGCGCCCATCTCGCTCTCCTGCAGCTCCTTGGCCTTGCGCTGGGCGTCGTTGACGGCGGCCATGACGAGATCCTCGAGCAGCTCGACATCTTCGGGGTCGACGGTGCTCTTGTCGATCTTGACCGCTGTGATGTTACCGTCACCGGAAGCTGTCGCCGTTACCAGGCCACCGCCCGCGCTCCCCTCGACCGACAGGCTCGCGAGTTTCTCTTGCGCTTCCTGCATTTTTTTCTGAGCCCGCTGGGCTTCTTTCATGAGTTTCTGAATGTTCACGTTTGTTCTCCTCTGACGCGCTTTATACCATTCGAAACGCGACGGGGGATGGGCGTCCTCAGCCCTCCTCCTCGCTCTCGTCGGCGTCAAGACCTTCGTCCAAGTCTACCGTTTCGGGCGTCTCGGGTGCGTCTTCTAGCGCGTCGTCGACGCTGACGGCGGGCGCCTGGGCAGGCTGCCAGTCGCTGATAAAGCCGGGGAACAGGTTCTGCAAAAGGGCAAAGCGCGGGTCGGCCTCCAAGCCTTCGCTGGCAGTGGTACCGGAAGTGACAGCGGCGGCTCGAGGCGTGGTGGCGGGTGCTCGAGACCCCTCGTTCCGTTCCACCATGACCTCAGCATCTGCTGGACGGGCGCTCTGCGGGGCCTCGGGCAATTCGATCTCGTCGCCCCAGAAGTCCGGGGGCAGTTCCTCGGCAAACGGTTGAGGGGGGAGCGGCGCGGTTTCGTCGGGCGGGCTCGCCTCTGGTGTGGGCGTGACGTTCTCGAGTTCGCTACCTTCAGGCGCTTCCGTCTTTTCTGTAAGAGCGGCCTCGAGCGGGTTGCGGGCGACTTCTACCGGGGTCGGGGGTGAAGCGGGTGATGAGGCAGGTAACGCGGCTGAAGGCGCGAACAGCTCGTCCGGGACGGGTTCGTCGGCTTGGGGCGCATTAGATGTGGGCGCATCAGGCACGGGCTCATCAGGTGTGGGCTCATTGGGCGTGGGCTCATTGGGCGTGGGGTCGCGGGGTGTGCTTCGCGTGGGGGCTCGCGGA
>JBMDWS010000337.1:0-4915 GCA_048594695.1 Truepera sp.
CGTGCAGGGAGGTGAAGGTGCCCGCGACGTTTTCAGGGACGAGTCGGCCCAAGAGCAAGCGGCGCGTCACCGTAACGACGGTCGACGGGGCGCGGGTGGTGAGCCGGGGCGACGTACTCGCGACCGAGGAGCCGCTCGAGCCGCATCTTCTCACACAAAAACTCGGTCAGCCATAACGTGTTGGGACCCATTTCGTTCTCAGTGACCCAGGCGAGGTCGTAGCGGGATGCTTTGGGGAAGCGTGCGTGCACGTCGTCGGGCAGGGTTTTTGGGGGAGGCATCATCTGTATGTTTTCTCCCTTTCACTTGAGGTTGTGTCGTTAAGGTCGCATCCTAGCTTGGATCTGCTCGACTGGGTAGCCGCCTACGGCTTCTGAAAAGCTCGGGAAGGAACTAGAGCAAGCGCTCGAAGAGGACTTCATCCACGTAGCGTTCCCCGATTTTGGCGTGCCGCTTGAGGACGCCAACCCGTTCAAAGCCGTACCGGGTATAGCTGCGAAGGCCCGCCTCATTGTCTGCACGCACCCACGCCAAGAGTTTTTCGAAGCTTTCGGCCTTCGCGCGTTCGAATGTTGCGCTGTAGAGGTGTCCAGCGATTCCCTGACGCTGATGCTCTAGAGCCACATAGGTCCCGATCTCAGCCACATGGTCCAGGGCTGAGGTGTAGCTCGCAAGTGCCGTAACCACCTGAAAGCCGCGCAGCTCACCGCTCTGGGTGTGAAAGGCTCCCAGAAAACTACCTCGAGCCGGGAAACTCTGAATAAATGCCCGTTCCTCGGACACCGTAAAGGGGGAGACGAAGGTGGTGTAATAGCCCGCCTCGATGATTGGGTTGAATAAATCCACGACCTCTTCGGCATCGGTCAGGCGTACGTCGCGGATGTCAAACATAGATCGAGTTTACGGTAGGCACAGGGGGGCCCTAGATAACAGAACAGGTGCGGGTCTAAGCCTCGAGCCTTTCCTCCAGCCACGCTCCGAACGCCGCAATATCCGGCAGGGTCAAAAAATCCGGTCCTGTGTCTTGCCCTAAATACACCGCCCGCATCCCGCATGCGAGCGCCCCGCGCACGTCGGCCCCTAGGTTGTCTCCAACCATGAAGGTGTCTTTTGGAGATGTGCTGAGAGCATCGAGTGCGAGTTGGAAGATGCGCGGGTTGGGTTTGCGTACCGCCACCGCAGCGTCGCCGGAAATAAAAATGCGCCGGAAGTAGCTCTCGATCCCCAGCGAGCGAACGGCGGCCCACTGCCCGTCGGCGTGGGCGTTGGTGATGAGGGCGAGCGGGACGTCGTGCGTGCGGCAAAGCTCGAGCACGTCTCTAGCTCCCGGCAGCAGCTCGAGGTGGCTGCAATAGTCGGCGATGGACCGCTCGGTCAGGGCGTCGAGGTCGTCCGGGAGGCGCTGGCCTAGGCTGTGAAGCACCGCTTCGAGTGAACGGCGGACCGTACCCGGTCCCTCGCGACGCTCTTCCTCGGCCAGCTTCGTGGCAAAGGTGTTCATGTCGCAGGCATCGAGGCCCAGTTCGCTGCGGAAGCTCGAGACGAACAGGGCGTAGTCGCCCGTGAAGTGTGCGAGCGTCCCGTCGAGGTCGAAACAGATAGCTTTGGGTACACGAGGGGTTTCCGGCATGAGAGTTCAAGTTTACGCTGGCGCGTTGCCCTACCGCTTTCGGTTTACGGGCGCGCCCCAGGACTTGGCGTCAGATTTCGACGGTCTGCTGGAAACCGAGGACGTCGCCGTGCGTGCGAAAGCCTTTGCCCTTGGCGAGGTGTTTGCCGAAGCCCGCCGACGTCACCAGGCTCTGGTAATAGGTGCAGACTGCCTTTTCGAACGCCGCGCGTTTAACCGGGATCGGGCTCTCGAAAGGGCCGACTGTGACCTCGGACAGCTCGTGTTCACCGTTCGCGGGCTCCTCGATATCGACGAAAAGACCCTCGTGGTGCGTCTCGCCGCGCTCCATGTCGAAGTAGACGCGCGAGACCGCGTGGGTGTCCGTGCTGCCGAACTCGAGAGCGTCCTGGGTCACGCTGTGAAAGACGATTCTGGTCTTCATACCACCCCCAACGCTGAGCTTAGCAGAAGTGCGTGAGGGATTATATCGACGTTACAAACGTCTCATGACGCAGGCAGGACTCGGTCTTTAGGCGGAGGAGCGGGCTGCCCCTTTGGCGCTACCTTGGAGTCCTGTGGGGTCGCGAGCGTCACGCCAGCGTTGCCTCTAAGAGAAGGGTTGCCCTATGACAGCTTCATCCAGACCCAAAGTTGCTCTCGTGACCGGCTCGAGTCGGGGGCTCGGGCGCACGCTCGCCGAATTTCTCGCGGTGCAGGGCTACAGCCTGATTCTCACCGCTCGCCACGAGGACGCCCTTCAGGAAACCGCTGAGGCTCTGGCGCGTTATGGGCACCCGGTTCGCGCGCTCGCCGGGGACGTAACTGACGCTTCACACCGCCGCGCTTTAGCGCAAACTGCCCAAGATCAGGGGGGCCTCGAGCTGCTCGTTAATAGCGCGTCCGACCTGGGCGTAAGCCCGCTGCCGGAGCTTATGGACTACCCCCTCGAGGCGCTGCGCCGGGTCTACGAGACCAACGTCATCGCCCCGCTCGCGCTCGTTCAGGAAACGCTGCCTGCGTTAGAAGCGCGGCGCGGCCTCGTCGTCAACATCTCCTCGGACGCAGCCCTCGGGGCCTATCCGACCTGGGGCGGGTACGGCTCGAGCAAGGCTGCACTCGACCTTATCAGCCGGACGCTCGCCGCCGAACTCAAGGGTGTCGGGGTGGTCGCTGTAGACCCGGGCGACCTGAGGACGCAGATGCACCAGAACGCCTTCCCCGGCGAGGACATCTCCGACCGGCCCCTGCCCGAGACGACGCTACCCTTCTGGGCTTGGCTCCTGGGACAGGACCCGCTCTCTGTCTCGGGGGCACGTTTTGGTGCGCAGGCCGAACGCTGGGAAGTGCCCCCAAAGGAGGAAGACCATGACGTTGACGCTCACGCCACCGCTCCAGCTTAGCGGCCCTGTCCCTGAAGCGCACGAGCCGCCGGAAATTCGGGGGGGCTCGAGAGACGCCGTGCGCCTGCTCGTCTCTACACCCGAGGGGCATCATCACAGCCAGTTTGCCAACCTCGTCAACTTTTTGCGGCCCGGCGATCTGCTCGTCGTTAACCGCAGCGCTACTATCGCCGCGAGCCTGCCCGCCGAGGGGCGCGTGGGCCGCTTTTTGCTCAACCTCTCTTCGCGCTACGGGGGTGATGCCGAGAGCAGCGTGTGGCTGGTGGAGCCGCGCTGGAGCTATGACAAACCGGGGCCTCTGCCCCTCGAGGTCGGTGAAGTCGCCAAGATTGCCGGATTGCGGACGACATTCCTGCACCCTTACCCGGCGCTGCCGCGCCTCTGGTTCGTCCAGTTCGAGGGTGACGTGTGGGCCGCTATGAAGCGCCACGGGCAACCGATCCGCTACGGCTACGTCGAGAAGCCCTACGACCTCGCTTACTATCAGAGTGTTTTTGGCGACCTTCCCGGTAGCGCCGAGATGCCCTCGGCGTCGCGCCCGTTTACCGAGCGCATCATGGACAGCCTGGCCTTTAAAGACGTGCAGGTTGCGCCCATTACGCTGCACACGGGCGTCAGTAGCCTCGACAAGGGCGATACGCTCTACCCGGAACCGTTCGGTGTTCTGGCGGCGACGGTCTCGGCTGTTCAGCGAGCCAAGGCGTCCGGACGGCGCGTTATCGCTGTCGGGACGACGGTGGTGCGCGCCCTCGAGTCCGCCTTCTACGACGGTGCGCTTCACGCGACCGAGGGGTTTACCCGGCTCTACCTGCGCCCTGGGCAGCCTGTATCCGTCGTGGACGGCCTTATCACCGGGTTCCATGCACCCGAGGCGAGTCACCTCGAGATGCTCTATGCCGTCGCGGGGGAGACGCTCATTCGGGAAGCCTATGAAGAAGCTGTGGCAGCACGCTACCTCTGGCACGAGTTCGGTGACAGCCACCTGATCTTGCCTTAGCCCAGTTGGATGTTCACGCCACCACCTTTTAGGAGAGCTTGGCAGCGTAGAACGCACCGCTTCGGCCGTAGACAGGTCTGCAGGAGTTACTCTTCAAAAGCCATGTTGGGCTATAGATATAAAAAGGGGATAGAGCAGGCTCTATCCCCTTAAAGGTACAACCAGACTATTTGGGCACTTATTCGGGCAAGAGCACCGTGTCGATGACGTGAACGACGCCGTTACCTGCTTGCAGATCGGCCGTCGTCACGGTGGCGCTATCGTTGATCATGACAGTGTCACCTTCGACCGAGACGCTCAGAGTCGCACCGTTGACAGTTTCGACCTCGGCGGTTCCACCCGCTTCCTCGACAGCTGCCAAGACGTCGGCGGCAAGCAGCTCTTGAGGTACGACGTGATAGGTCAGGATATCGCCAAGATCTTCACGGGCGAGCAGTTCCTCAGCGGTAACGCCGAGTTCCTCGAGCAGCGCATTAAACGCGTCGTTTGTCGGCGCGAATACTGTAAACGGGCCTGGACCCTGCAGCGTCTCTACCAGACCAGCCGCTTCGACAGCTGCAACCAGTGTGCTGAAGTTTTCGTCGCTAAGTGCAATATCGACAACCGTAGCAGGTGTCTCGCTCATCCCACCCGACATGTTGCCGCCGGACTGCGCTTGAGCAGTGGCCAGACCAAGAACTAGTACGGTTCCTAAAAACAGTCGCTTCATGTTTGTATGCCTCCAGGTAGATGCTTTAGACTCGGCAGAGGTCCTTATGCGGCCGCCACAAGGGTACGAAACCTATGTTATCCGTACAGTTTCAAAGGTAAACCATTTTGCTGAGAAAAAATGGAAGTGCGAGCACAGAGCTTTTGTGTCCTGAAACCCTTTACTGGCGTACTCTCTCGCAGATTTCGCTACATGTA